>JALYHS010000220.1 GCA_030776385.1 Actinomycetota bacterium | reverse complement strand
GGGTGGGGAGGGGCGGGTCAGCATCTGCTGCAGCGTTCGCAAGCCGTCCAGATCGGGCAGGTAGATATCCATCAGCACCAGGTCGGGGTGGAGGGATCCGCTCAACTCGAGTGCCTCGGCGCCGGTGTGTGCCTGCCCGACCACCTCGAAGCCGTCGATCCGTTCAACGAAGGCGACGTGCAATGAGGCGACTCGGAAGTCGTCATCCACGACCAAGACGGTGATCGGCGGGCCCGTCATGGTCGCGCTTCGTGTGCGGGAGACGGAACCAGTGGCAGTTCCACCGTGAACGTCGGCTTGGAGCCCTCCGACACGGTGACCGAGCCGTTCAGCTTTCCTACCGCCTTCTCGACGAGCGAGAGGCCGAGCCCCACATGGCGCACCAGCGAGCCCCGCTTGGTCGTGAACCCGTTGGTGAAGATCTGCGGGATCGACCCGTTCGGGAGGCCGGGACCGTTGTCGGCGACGGTCACGGTGAGCGACGTCGCGGTTTCCACGATGCCGACGTGGACCCGGCGGGGAGGCCTCTGCTCGGCGAGCGCGTCGAAGGCGTTGTCGATCAGGTTGCCCAGGATGGTGGTCAGCGCCTGAACGTGGCCGGGCGCCTCGCCCAGTGATGTCTCGGGCGACACGGTGAGATCGATGCCTCGCTCGTGAGCCTCGGCCGCCTTGCCCAGCATGAGTCCCACGATCTGCGGCGCCGCGATGTGCGTGCGCAGCGTCTGATCGAAATCGGCGGTGCTTCCTCGGATCTCCTGGATGTAGTCGAGGGCTTCCGCCGATCGACCCAGTTCAAGCAGACCGGCGATGGCGTGCATCCGATTCGAGAACTCGTGCTGCTGCGCACGCATCGACTCGGTGAAGCTGCGCTCGCCGTCCAGCTCGCGCGCCAGGGCCTCGAGGTTGGTTCGATCCTGCAGCGTCACGACGGAGCCATGCGGGCGCCCGGCCAGGGTGACCGGCATCCGGTTGATCACCAGGCTGTGGTCGTCGGTGATCACGATGACGTCCTTGACGGTGCCGGTGCCGGTCAAGGCTTCCACCAGCGGACCGGATCCGAGTACCTCGTGCAACTGACGGTCGAGGGAGTCGGGCGGGAGCCTGAGCAGGCGCTGCGCCTCGTCGTTGATGACGCTGATGCGGCCGGAGGGATCGATGGCGAGCACGCCTTCACGGATGCCGTGCAGCGTGGCTTCGCGTTCCTGCAGCAGGCGCGCCACCTCGTCGAGCTCCAGCCCGAACGTTCGACGCTTCAGCAGCGTCGCCAACCCGAAGGATGCCAGGGCCCCGATCGCGAGGACGGCGGCGGCCCAGATCCCGTAGGAGGGGAGCTGGGTCAGCAGTTCGCTTGACACCGAACTCTCCTGGATCCCCACCGAGACCTCGCCGACGAGGGAACCGGCTGCTCCGTAGAGCGGGACGCGGGCATTCGCGGTGACCCCGGTCGCGCCGGAATCGACCCCGAGGTGCGTCTTCCCGTCGCGAGCCATGATCGGCTCGCTCACCTTCTGGCCGATCAGGGACGGATCGGGATGGGAGTGCCGCACCCGGTTCAGGTCGATGACGACGACGTAGGCCGCGCCCGTGCGGTGGGCGGTGGCGGTCGCGAGGGTCTGAACGTCAGCTCCGCAACTCGGAAGTCCGGTCGGGATGCAGTCCTGGATGCTCGGGTTCTCTGCGAAGGTCAGCGCGATCGCCGCCGCGCGCGTCTGATATTCGTGGTCGAGATTGTCCCGGGCCGTCTGCGCGAAGAGCAGGAAGGCGACCGCCAAGGAGGCGGTGAGGATCACCAACTGAGCCAGAAAGATCTGGCTCGACAGTTTTCTGATCCGTCGTCGCATCGTGACCCGATTATGGCCGTGCGACTTCCAGAACGCATCTGCGCAGAATGCGCGAAACCACTCTCAATGCGCACAAACGGCCAATGGCGCACAAGCGAGACACGGTGGCGCGGTTGCCGAAGTATTCACTCAACACGCACCGCGAAGACAGAGAGGTCTCTTGCGCATGGCCACGCCCATTCCCCATTCTCCGACTCCCAGCACGATGCTCAGCGACATCGACGATGCGGCTCGCATCGAGATCGTCGGACTGACGAAGCGCTTCCTCACCCCGAAGCGCGAGACATTCACCGCGATCCGTGACGTGACGCTCACCGTCGAACCCGGTCAGTTCTGTGCCATCGTCGGTCCGACCGGCTGCGGCAAATCGACCACCCTTGCGCAGGTCTCGGGCCTGGAACATCCGAGCGCCGGCTCGGTGCTCGTTGGCGGCCAGCGCGTGGACGGCATCACGAACGGCGTCAGCTACATGTTCCAGTCGGACTCGCTCTTCCCGTGGAAGTCGGTTCTCGCCAACGTCATGATGGGCCCGATCCTGCTCGGGACCTCGAAATCCGAGGCCACCAAGCTCGCGCTCGACTGGCTGCGGCGGGTGGGTCTCACGGGCTTCGAGGACCGTTACCCGCACCAACTCTCCGGCGGGATGCGCAAGCGCGTTGCCCTGGCCGCGGCTCTCATCAACCGTCCCAGAATTCTTCTGATGGATGAGCCGTTCGGCGCCCTCGACGTGCAGACCAAGGCGATCATGCAGTCGGAACTCCTGCAGCTCTGGGAGGAGTTGCGGCCGTCGGTTCTCTTCATCACCCACGACCTCGACGAGGCGGTGACGCTGTCCGACCGGGTGGTGATCATGACCAGCAGCCCGGGGACGGTCAAGGACGTCTTCGACATCGACCTGCCGCGCCCGCGGGGCGATGTGCAGGCCATCCGGCACGAGCCGCGATTCCAGGAGCTCCAGGGCAAGATCTGGGAGTCGTTGAAGGACGAAGTCACCCGCGCGTACCAGCTGTCCGCGGCGGTGTCCGCATGACTGTCATCGGGCAGGCGAGCGCGGGGCAGGCTCTCGGCGACGTCGTACCAGGTCGACCGCAGGAGACGCTGAAGCAGACGGCGCGTCGAGCACAGAGCCGACGGACTGCCTGGGTCTGGGTGGGGCGCGCCGCGGTGGTGGTGTTCGTGCTGGGCGGCTGGCAATGGTTCACCGCGGTGAAGTGGGTCGACAAGTTCTTCTTCGGGCAACCGTCCGGGATCTGGGACAGCCTGGTTCACCTCTTCACGGTCGGCACGGCGTTCGGGACGATTTGGGAGAACCTCGGGATCACGGTGTTGGAGGCATTCCTCGGCTTCCTCCTCGGAACCGCCGGCGGCGTCGTCTTCGGAATTCTGTTCGGCTCGAACAAGTACCTCGCCGACGTCTTCGGCCCCTACATCAAGGTCCTGAACTCGATCCCCCGGATCGTCCTCGGCTCCATTTTCGTTGTCGCCTTCGGGTTCGGGCCATTCCCGAAGGTTCTGCTCGCGGCGGTTCTGGTCTTCTTCATCGTCTTCTTCAATGCATTCCAGGGCGTGCGCGAAGTCGATCAGAACCTCATCGCGAATGTCCGAGTACTCGGCGCATCCCCGCTCCAGGTCGCCCGTCACGTGACGATCCCGTCTGCCATGACGTGGATCATCGCCAGCCTGCACACGGCCTTCGGCTTCGCCATCATCGGAGCGCTCGTCGCCGAGGTGCTGGGGGCGCAGCACGGTGTCGGTCTGATCATCACCACGGCGCAGGGCAACTTCGACCCCGACACCGTCTTCGCCTGCATGGTCATCATGGCCGCCGTCACCCTCATTGCGGAGTACCTGATCACCCTGCTGGAGCGGTCGTTGCTCAAGTGGCGCCCGCCGAGCCGGTCAGAGGCACAGGCCATCTGACGTCGGGCAGGTTTTTACCGCACCGCAATCACCACGCCGATCCCTCGGCACCAATGAAAGGAACACGTGCATCAATGAAGAAGCGCATGATTACCACAGTCGCACTCGTCGGAGCGGCAGCACTCGGCCTCACCGCGTGTGCAGGAACCACCTCCGGCGGCAGCACCGCGGCCGGCGCCAGCTCGGGACCGCTCCCGACCGTCACCATGATGGTCGGCGGCATCGACAAGCAGATCTATCTGCCGTATCAGCTCGCCCAGAGCCTCGGCTTCTACAAGAAGTACGGCGTGGATATGCAGCTATCCACCGAGCAGAACGGTGGGGTCGGCGCGGAGGATGCCATGGCCTCCGGACAGGTGGATCTCGCTGGCGCCTGGTACATCCACACCGTCGACTTCCAGACGAAGGGCAAGGATGTCATCAACCTGGTCCAGCTCTCGGGAGCACCGGGCGAACGAGTGATGTGCACCTCGAAGAGCGGGGTGAAATCCGCGGCCGACTTCAAGGGGAAGACACTCGGTGTCACCGACCTCGGATCGGGCACCGATGAGTTGACTCAGTTCCTCGCCTCGGAGAATGGCATTTCGCACAGTCAGTATCAGACGCTCGCGGTGGGGGCCGGGTCGACGGCAATCGCGGCTCTCCAGCGCGGATCCGCGGACTGCGTGATGACGACTCAACCGACAGTCGGTGCGCTGACGAGTCAGAACATCGCCACGAGTGCGGTGGACCTGGCGACCTCGGCCGGAGCCAAGAAGGCGCTGGGAGGCGACTGGCCCGCGGCCGGGTTGCTTGCTCAGGCCGCATGGGTGAAGAAGAACCCGGCGCTCGCGCAGGATGTGGTTAACGCCCTGGTGGCGACGATGCACTGGATCAGCACGCACTCGGCGGCCGACATCGCCGACAAGCTGCCGGCCGACTTCGTGCAGAACGCGACCATCACCAAAGCTCAGTACGTCTCGGGGCTGACGTCCGACAAGGGGCAGTTCCTGCCCGACGGGATCATGCCGGCCGGTGGGCCCAAGACGATCTTCGCGATGGAGAAGGCGATCGGCGTCGACACCTCCAGCGTGACCATCGCCGGGACCTTCACCAACAAGTACGCGATGGCCGCCAACAAGTTGGAAG
Organism: Actinomycetota bacterium; assembly: GCA_030776385.1. Taxonomy (GTDB): domain Bacteria; phylum Actinomycetota; class Actinomycetes; order Actinomycetales; family Microbacteriaceae; genus Lysinimonas. Next base: position 5,061 of record JALYHS010000220.1, on the reverse strand, counting down.
GGTTCACGATCACGACCACGCCGGCCGGCGCCAACGGCTGAACCGCCCACCGAACCATCTCTCACCGCTCCTCGGGATCGCGCAGCATCGCGGTCCCGAGGAGTTGTGCTGTGCCGCGAAGCCTGCTCTTCCGCGAAGTGCGGTCAGGCCGTTACCCGGCGGGAGAACACTCGCCGCAGCACGATCCGGTTCCACAACTCGAGCACAAGCGGTGCCAGGCCGATCGACCAGAGGATCGACGCGAGCACATCGCTCGGGTAGTGCACACCGTCGATGACGAGAGCGAATGCGACGATGAGGACGAGCGCGATTCCGAGGACGACCACGAGCGGGCGCAGTCGATGCCCACGGGTCAGCAGGATCAGTGTCACGACCAACGCCGTGACGAAGACCATATGCCCGCTCGGGAATGAGGCATCCGACGGTTGCGGCGAGAACGGATGCGGGAGCAGCGCCGCGTCGGGCCGGACTCGGTGCACGAGGACTTTCACCACCGCGCTGGGCACCCACGTCACGGCGATCACCGCACCGACGGTGATGGCGAGGCCCAGCTTGCGAGAGACGAGCAGGATCACGGCAACGACCAGGACCGTGATGACGATGGCGGGCGCCGGACTGAAGACCGTGTAGATCCCGGAGGTGAGCGCGCCCAGCGCCCCGGTGTGTCCGGCGTTCAGCGCCTTCGACACCTGGAGATCCGCGGCGGTCATCGCGGAGGTGCGGGAGACCAGGAGCCCGAACAGCGCGACGACGACGACGGCGCCGACCCCGGAGATCCAGACGGTGCGAGCTCGGTCGCGGGGAGTCAGGAACTGCGACTGAGTGCGCGGCCTTCTTGGGGCGACGGGTGAGGCAGGGGTGGGCGAAGTCACCGGGTCAGAAAACCAAGAGAGCTCTCAGAAGTCTCTGAGATTCGACATGTGGCAGGTGTGACGGCTAATGTCGCTTCGGTTAGGTAAGGCTTACCAAAGGAGCAGGGTGTCGCCGACAGTCCTCATATTCGGTCTCCTGGCCGGAGCGACCATCCTGCTGGGCCTGCCGGTCGGGCGACTGCGTCAGCCGGCTCCCACGCTGCGAATCGTGTTGAACGCGGGCGCGGTGGGAGTGCTGCTGTTCCTCGTCTGGGACGTACTCAGCCACGCCTGGGAGCCGATCGACGTCGCACTCGTCGCCAGGCCGATCCCGCCTGTCATCATCCTGTTCGCCGCACTGTTCGTGATCGGACTCGTGGTGGGACTGCTGGGAATCGCCCTGTTCGAGAAGCGCTGGCTGCGTCGAACGGAGAGGATCGAGCTGCCGCCGCGCCGCCTCGCCCTGCTCATCGCGATCGGGATCGGGCTGCACAACTTCGCCGAGGGGCTCGCGATCGGTCAGTCCGCCGCCTCAGGTCAGATCGCGCTTGCGGGCGTGTTGGTCGTCGGCTTCGCGCTCCATAACGCGACGGAGGGCTTCGGCATCGTCGCGCCGCTCACGGGGGAAGCCGAGCGGCCATCGTGGGGTTACCTGCTGCTGCTCGGAGCCATCGGCGGAGGTCCCACCCTTCTCGGCACCCTCGTCGGCTCGCTGTTCGTCAGCGCAGCTCTCTCCGTGCTCTTCCTGGCGCTCGCGGCCGGTTCGATCGTCTACGTGATCATCCAGCTGCTCGGCGTTCTGGCGCGGGCTCGGCGCACGGAGCTGACGGCAGCAGGGATCCTCGTCGGCATGATCGCCGGCTTCGCCACCGATGCGATCCTGACCGCGGGCGGAGCCTGAGTCAGAGCGCACTCGGTGCGGGGAACTCCTGATCCGAGGGTGACGCCGACCGTGAGGGAGAACCTGAGGGAGCAGTCGACGCTGACCGTGACGCAGATTGTGCCAGCCCGGGTACCGGCGTGAGCTCCGGCGCCGACTCGACCACCGCATCGAACTCCCGAAGGGCGAGCGCGTTGTACGCCTCGGCGTCGAGCACGGCGCGCGGAACGGCTCCGTCCAGATAGTCGCGCATCCCCTGAGCGAGCGCGTCGACCGTCTGCTCGACGATGAGCATCTGGCCGGCCGGGAGGGCGTCGGACACCGAGCCGAAGCGGACCGTCACGATCGGGAGTCCGGCAACGGCCGCCTCCAGCAGCACCATCGGCTGGCCCTCGTAGTCGCTGGAGAGCACGAAACAGTCGGCGATCGCGAGCAACGCGAAGGGATTCGAGATCGCGCCGGTCATGATGACCGCGTCGCCCAGCCCGAGCCGCCGCACCCGGGCCTCGAGTTCTTCCCGCAGCGGACCGTCCCCGACCAGCAACAGCCGGGTGTCCGGATGTCCGGCGTGAACGATCGCGAAGGCGTCGAGCAGGCGGGCCTGATTCTTCTCCGGACTCAGTCGGCCGACCGTGATGAACCAGCGCGCGTCCCGCTCCGAGACCACGCGGTCCACCCACTCGGGAATCGAGGTCACCCCGGTCTCGGGATCGACCACCGTCGCCGCGTCGGCCAGCGGCTGCCGCAGCCGCGCGCGCGCGCCGAGCTCGTCGATGATGTTGCGAGCTGAGCGGAAGCGGTCGAGCGGGACCCCGTACGGGGTGGCGAGCTGCGCGGCGTTGGAGTCCGACAGCTCCTTCGAGACCGACACCAGGGCGTCGAAGCGCGGGTAGAGGGCGAATACCGCAGGAAGTGACCGGCGCATGCGCCGACGTCCCGCGACTGGGCGATCGACCTCGGCGTCCATGTCGTTGTGCAGCCAGATCACGCGGCGCGCGTTCGGCGCGTGCAGAAGCAGCTCAGCCCAGAACCGGCTGTACCCGCTGAAGTCGATGACGACGTCGAAGGTCGCGTCCCCGACGCAGCGTTCCCACTCGTCCTCCCACAGCCGGTTCTCCCAGTCGGGCTCGCGGTGCGCAGGGCGGAGACGACCGAGCACGCGCATCACGGCCTCGGTCGACAGCCGGCTGGTGAGGCCGCCCATGCGGTGCAGCTGTCGGACGCGGGGATCGATCCGCGCGGCGTTCGCGCGCTGGTCGCGGGTCCGTGGTCGGGCCAGGAGCGCCGAGACGTCGAACTTCTCGTAGTCCAGGTGGGCGAGCAGGTTCAGGCCGGAGGTCGTGATTCCGTTGGAGCGCATACCGCCGAGGTAGACCAGCACGCGACGACGCGTGGGGAGGGCCGCGTGGGCTGCGGCGGCATCCGTGTCCGGAAGCGTTCCGGTGTCGATATCGGTGCCGGTATCCGTGCCGGTCGAGGTATCGCTCGCTGGCGTGCGTCGGAACACGGCGTCGATGACCCGCTCAGAGGCGTGCCCGTCGTCCCGCCCGGTGAAGTCGGCGCGCCAGCGATCGGCGACGTCCTCCCGCGCACCTCGGGGAGCGAGGATCGCGTCGGCGAGCGCATCGACCGTCCCAACGACCTCACCCGGCAGCTCCTCGGCTGAGAAGTATGTACCTCGGTCGCGGGAGTAGTCGGCGGCGTCCGGCGTGAAGAAGACGATGCGACGACCGGTCGACAGGAAGTCGATGAAGATCGAGGAGTAGTCGGTCACCAGCACATCGGCAAGCCCGAGCACGACGTTGGTCGGCATCTCGTTCGAGATGAGCACGCCGCGCCCTGTGTGCCCCGAGACCGCCTCGTGCACGGCCTGGTGCGCCTTGAGGGCCACGACGTAGCCGTCGCCGAGCCGCTTCTGCAGGTGCGTGACGGCGACGAGCAACTCGTCGGCGTCGTCGCGTGGGGTCGAGAAGCTTGTGCCCTTCCAGGTCGGGGCGTACACGACGAAACGTCGTCCGGCGAGGTCGATACCCGAGTGCTGCAGCATCCGGATGCCGTCGGCCGTCGCCGCCGAGTCGAGGTACTGCCGATCGGTGCGTGGGTAGCCGAGCTCGAGGATCCGCCCCGGGAACACGCCGTCCAGCCGGTACGCCTCCCGGTACATCCGGGTCATGTGCGGGTTCTGCGACAGCAGCACATCGGACGAGAGGAAGTTGCGTAGCGTATTCGCCGCCTCATATGCCCCGTCTGGCATGTCATAGCCCATGCGTTTGAGGGGCGTGCCGTGCCAGGTGTTGATGACCGTCTGGCCCTGGCGCTTGCGGAACTCGGGCGGAAAGGTCGCGTTGGTGATCAGGTACTGACTGCGCGAGAGCGCCGAGACGTATGCCGTCGTTCGTGGCCGCACGAACCTGACACGTGGATGCCGCGCGAACTCGGCTCGGAAGGTGCGAGACAGCTCGGGGGTGACCGCCCAGATGTGATGCATGCCCGCGAACTCCGGGTCGCCGAGCAGTCTCCGGAACAGGGCCTCCGGATTGTCGAGCGCTCCGTTGCCGGCGAACGATTCGTAGAGGATCGTGCCCGGGATCACCGGCCGGGCGCGGGCAGCTCCGTCGCGCTCGATCTCCCACACGCGGAGAAGGCGGCGCACATCCATCGTGCAAGTGTACGCAAGCGGTTCTGCATGGTTCCGTGGGCGAGCTGGGTGTGCCTAGGGTCGGACGAACTCCAGGATGGCGCTACGGTTCAGCCGCACCGAGCTGGCCTGGTGGAACCCTTCGGCCTTCAGTGCCGCGACCCCCGCCTGATCGACGCTCCCGGGGAGCGCGTATTCGATGAGCCACACCCGCGTCACGCCGTCGAGCCGTCCCATGGTGTTCGCCGTCGCGAGTGAGTACGTCTGGTCGTACCAGGTACGGCTCGACTCGAACGGCGTCTTCAGGGTGATGTCACGCAGTCCGACGAACCCTGAGGGGTATGCGCGCAGCGCGAGTCGCGTGCGGCGCGAGGGGCGCACGGAGTCGTCGAAGGCGACAGCGTCGCCAGGGTGTGCGAGCACCGACATCTGCGCGCTGATCGCCGCCCAGTCGCTGTTGTTCTTGGCGTACGGCGTGCGCTGCTCGGCCCACACCGGGGCGATGAGGGCGACCACCGCCAGCAGCGCCACCACCGCCAGCGCACCCGGGACGACGCGACGCAGCCGCAGCGACCACCCCAGCAGAGCGTCGAGAGGGGCCGCCGCGAGCAGGGCCACCGCCGGTGCGCACATCGCCAAGTAGCGCGGCGTGAAGATCGCGATCACGGCACTCCCGGCGATGAGAGCGACAG
>JALYHS010000219.1 GCA_030776385.1 Actinomycetota bacterium | reverse complement strand
TACGCCAACCTCGGCGTGCTCTTCGCCCTGGTGATCGGATTCGTGGGAACCGTGATCGGCGGCCGTGCGCGGATCCGCCGCCAGGAGAACGCGTGACCGATGCGGGCTTCGGCCCGGCCTGGCTGGTCGCGATCGACATGCAGGAGATCTTCGGCCGGCCGGACAGCCAGTGGTTCACGCCCGAGTACGAGCGCGCGTCGGCCGGGATCCAGCGGCTGCTGCCCGCGTTCGGTGATCGCACGATCTTCACGCGCTTTGTCGCTCCCGGCGAACCGATCGGCGCCTGGATCCCGTACTACAAGCAGTGGCCGTTCGCCCTGGTCCCGGATGACGACCCGCTCTACTCGCTCACCGAGCCGTTCGCCTCGCTGGTCGAGCTCGTCGAGACCCGCCCCACCTTCGGCAAGTGGGACTCCGAGCTCGCGGCGGCGATGGGCGGCGCATCCGAGATGGTCCTCGCCGGAGTGTCGACCGACTGCTGCGTGATCTCCACCGCGCTCGCCGCCGCCGACGCGGGCGTACACGTGCGGGTGGTGGCGGATGCCTGTGCCGGGCTCAGTCCGATCGATCACCAGCGGGCGCTGGACGCGATGGCGCTCTACGCGCCGCTGATCGAGATCACCAGCGTGGACGAGGTCCTCGCCAGCGCCTAGAGTTGGACTGTCGCGACTGGCGTTCGGATGGGCCACCATCAGGGAGCGACTTCTTGGAAACGGCCGTACGCCTGGGCTGTGACAGACATCCATCTGTTCGCAAACTCCAGGAGAACGACGTGCCCGTTACCACCAAGTCCGACACTTTCCTCGCCCCTCTCTCGGTCGTCGATCCGGAGGTGGCACGGGCCCTCGAGCAGGAGCTCGACCGCCAGCGCACCACGCTCGAGATGATCGCGAGCGAGAACTTCGTGCCGCGCGCGATTCTCGAGGCGCAGGGTTCGGTGCTCACCAACAAGTACGCAGAGGGCTACCCCGGCCGTCGATACTACGGCGGCTGCGAGTTCGTCGACATCGTCGAGACACTCGCGATCGAGCGGGCCAAGAGCCTGTTCGGCGCGGCGTTCGCCAACGTGCAGCCGCATTCGGGAGCGTCGGCCAACGCCGCGGTGCTGGCGGCGATCGCGAAGCCGGGCGACCGCATCCTGGGTCTGGAACTGGCCCACGGCGGCCACCTCACCCACGGCATGAAACTGAACTTCTCGGGCAAGCTCTATGAGGCGCACGCGTACGGGGTCGACGCCGAGACCGGCCTCATCGACATGGATGCTGTGCGCGCGAAGGCGCTCGAAGTGAAGCCCCATGTGCTCATCGCCGGCTGGTCCGCCTACCCGCGGGAGCTGGATTTCGCGGCGTTCCGTGCCATCGCGGACGAGGTGGGAGCCGTGCTCTGGGTCGACATGGCGCACTTCGCCGGACTCGTTGCCGCGGGCCTGCACCCCTCGCCCGTGCCGCACGCGCACGTCGTCTCCTCCACAGTGCACAAAACGATCGGCGGACCGCGCTCGGGCTTCATCCTCACCAACGACCCCGACCTCGCGAAAAAGATCAACTCGAACGTCTTCCCGGGGCAGCAGGGCGGCCCGCTCATGCACGTGATCGCCGCCAAGGCGACAGCCTTCCTGCTCGCCGCCCAGCCGGAGTTCGTGGATCGTCAGGCGCGTACCAAGAGCGGCGCCAAGATCCTGGCCGAGCGGTTGACGGCTCCGGATGCCAGGGCCGCGGGCGTCGACGTCCTGACCGGAGGCACCGACGTGCACCTCGTGCTCGTCGACCTGCGTACCTCGGAGTTCACCGGCAAGGACGCCGAAGACCGCCTGCACGAGGTCGGGATCACGGTGAACAAGAACTCGGTGCCGAACGACCCGCGCCCGCCGATGGTGACCTCCGGCGTGCGCATCGGCACACCGGCGCTCGCCACACGCGGTTTCGGCGACGCGGAGTTCACCGAGGTGGCCGACATCATTGCGCTCGCCCTGATGCCGGATGCCGACCTCCCCGCGCTGCGCGAGCGCGTCGCGACGCTGGCCGACCTCGAGGCGCACGACGCGGAGCCGGTCAACGACGCCGACTTGCTGCGCGTCCACGACCCGGCGTATGTC
>JALYHS010000218.1 GCA_030776385.1 Actinomycetota bacterium | reverse complement strand
CATCGGCGCCGCTCGCGTGCAGGAGTACGTGGACCGCGCGTCCCGCGGTGAGGATCTCACCGCGCTGCTCGCCGCCGACCCAGAGCTCGCCGGCGTTGACCTCGCCGAGTTGCTCGATCCGACGCGTTACCTCGGCGCCGCGGACGCGCTCATCGACGTTGCACTGGCGTCGCTCGCCGCGCCCGCCCCGCGGCATGAGGCGGGCTCGTGACCGTCCCGTTGCTCGCGGCCACCGAGCCCGCCGGTCTCGCGGACGCCCCCCTGGTGGTGCTCGGCCCCTCGCTCGGCACGTCGACGATTCTGTGGGACGCGACCGCCTCCGCGCTGCAGCGGACCTTCCGCACGATCTCCTGGGACCTTCCAGGGCACGGGCGATCTCCGGCCGCCACCGAGCCCTTCACGATGGACGAACTGGCCGAGGGGGTGGTCAACGTGCTCGACGAACTCGGTGAGCCGCGCGCGCTGTACGCGGGAGTCTCGCTCGGCGGCGCGGTCGGACTGGCCCTCGCGTTGTCACATCCCGAGCGGGTGACCGCCGCGGCGATCGTCTGCTCGGGTGCCGTCATCGGCACTCCGCAGGGCTGGGCCGACCGCGCGGCGGCGGTCCGCTCACAGGGCACGCCCTCGCTCGTGGTGCCGAGTGCCCAACGCTGGTTCGCGACGGACTCGATGGCGGTATCCCCCGACATCACCGGACGCCTGCTGCACTCCCTTCGCGATGCCGACGACGAGAGTTACGCACTGTGCTGCGGAGCGCTCGCCGGCTACGACGTGCGCAGCGAGCTCGCTCGGCTGACGATGCCGATCCTCACCGTCTGGGGCGAGTTCGACGAGGTGACGCCTCAGGCCTCAGCCGCCGAGGTCGCCCACGGCGTGAACAACGGACGGGTCGCCGAGGTGGCGAAGGCGAGCCACCTCGCTCCCGCCGAGCAGCCGGCGGCCGTCGCCGAACTCCTGACCGCCTTCTTCGAGGAGAACCGATGACCGACGAACCCGCGCGCGACCAACCCGCGACCGACAGCTCGACCACCGAGCGCGAGCGCTACGAGGCCGGGATGGCGACCCGCAGGCAGGTGCTCGGTGACGAGCATGTCGACCGCGCAGTCGCTGCAACCACCGAGGTGACCGCCGACTTCCAGAACCTGATCACGCGGTACGCCTGGGGCGAGATCTGGACGCGGCCGGGGCTGGCGAGGCGGGATCGCAGCATCGCCGTGCTCAGCAGCCTGATCGCACTCGGGCACTGGGAGGAGCTCCCGATGCACCTGCGCGCAGCCCGCACGAACGGGCTCAGCCGCGAGGAGATCATCGAAGTGATCCTCCAGTCGGCGATCTACGCCGGAGTTCCGGCCGCCAACCACGCCTTCGGGATCGCGAAGGACGTGCTGGCCGAATAGCGGTCGGCACGCGCATGGCCAACTCGCCGTCCGGGGACTCGATGGTCTCGCGCATCACGCGCGTGCTTGCGTCCTTCGACAGCACCCGGGTCTCCCAGTCGGCCTCCCAGATCGCCCGCCGGGCGGGGCTGCCGCTGTCCACCGCCCACCGGCTGGTCGGGCTGCTCGTCGACGAGGGCCTGCTGGAACGTGACGGCGACGGCGACGTGCGCATCGGCATCCGGCTCTGGGAACTGACCACCCGAGGCTCGCACGCGCTCGAGCTGCGCCAGCTCGCGATGCCCTTCATGGAGGAGGTGCAGGCCCGGCTTCGCGAGCACACCCAACTCGGGGTGCTCGACCACGACGAGGTGCTGTTCATCGAGCGGCTCTCGGCACCGGATGCCGGGGCCAACATCACCCGGATCGCGGGCCGCCTGCCGCTGCACGCCTCCTCGTCGGGACTGGTGCTGCTGGCGTTCGCGGAGCCGGACTTTCAGAATCGGATCCTCGCCGGGCCGCTCACCGCGGTCTCGCCCGAGACGATCACCGACGCACGTGTGCTGCGGCGCGAGCTCGCAGCCGTGCGGGCCCGCGGCTACTCGTTCGCGCCCGGCTCGATCGAGACGGTGTCGACCGGGATCGCGGTGCCGGTGAGCGACATCTCGGGCGTGATCGCCGCTCTGTCGGTGGTGCTCCCCCGCGACACCGCCCGCGAGCCGGCCACCGTTGCGGTGCTGAATCGCGCGGCCGACGGCATCCATTCCGCCTTGGCGCGTTCGCAATTCAGGTCAGACGCGACTTTCTAGTCCAGATCGTTCGCCCAGGGCCTTCTGACCTGAATAACGAACAGGTCAGGTCTCGGCTTCCCGTTCAATGGGATGAGGCATCCGACCGGGTTCACCCCCCGGGAGAATGAGCGCGTTCGTCGCCGAAGGAGACACCATGACCACCACCCTGCGCGCGCGCGTCGCCATCGTCGGAGCGGGCCCGGCCGGGCTGCTCCTCTCCCACCTCCTGCACCGCGAGGGGATCGAGTCGATTGTCATCGACAACCGCACCCGGCCCGAGATCGAGTCGACGATTCGCGCCGGCATCCTCGAGCAGGGAACGGTCGAGCTGTTGACGTCGTCGGGGGCCTCGGAGCGGGTGCTCGTCGACGGCCATCGCCACGACGGGATCGAGCTGCACTTCGGCGGCGAGGGGCACCGCATCGACTTCGCCGACCTCGTCGGGCGCGCCGTCTGGCTCTATCCGCAGCACCAGGTGTTGAAGGATCTCGTCGCGACCCGCCTCGCGGATCAGGGCGACATCCGCTTCGGCTGGACGGCGAGCGCCGTGCTCGACGCCGAGAGCGACACCCCGCGCATCGTGGGCAGGGAAGCCGACGGCGGGGACTTCGAGATCACTGCCGACTTCGTCATCGGAGCGGATGGATCACGCAGCGTCACCCGCGAGGCCGTCACCGGTTCGATGACCGGCGGATACTTCCGCGAGTACCCCTTCGCCTGGTTCGGCATCCTCTGCGAGGCGCCGCCGAGCGCGCCGGAGCTGATCTACAGCGCCTCCGACGAGGGTTTCGCGCTGATCAGCCAGCGCAGCGCGACCGTGCAGCGGATGTACCTGCAGTGCGATCCGCTCATGGACCCGAACGCGATGAGCGACGCCGAGATCTGGGATGCCCTGCAGCGACGGGTCTCCGGCACCGAACTCATCGAAGGCCCGATCTTCCAACGCGATGTGCTGCGCTTCCGCAGCTTCGTCGCGCACGAGCTGCACCGGGGCAACGTGTTCCTGATGGGAGACGCCGCCCACACCGTCCCGCCGACCGGGGCCAAGGGGATGAACCTCGCGATCGCCGACGTGGTGTTGCTGCACGAAGCACTTCGCGAGCATGCCGCATCCGGCTCTCGCACCCTGATCGACGCGTACGCGGCCACGGCGAGCGATCGCATCTGGCGCGCGCAGCACTTCTCCTGGTGGTTGACGTCGATGTTTAATGATGATCCGGAGGCCACCGAGTTCGACACCCGCCGCCGACTGGGCGAGCTGAACTCGGTGGTCCGGTCGCGAGCGGGCAGCACCTACCTTGCCGAGGCGTACACGGGCTGGCCGCTGGCCGGCAGCTAGAACCCTCGCGCCAGACGGAGCCCGAGTCGACAGCTAGCCAGCCGGCGCCACCGACGGCGCGATGTTGTTGTTGATCCGGAACACGTTCTGCGGGTCGTAGCGGTCCTTCACGGCGCGAAGTCGACGGTAGACAGTCGGCGAGTACGCGGTCTCGGTGTCGCCCGCCTCGTCGGCCGCGAGGAAGTTCGGGTACGAGACCATGTCGCTGTACGACGACATGATCTCGGCCGCGTTCTTCGTCCACGCCTTCTGCTGGGCGTCGTCCTTCTCGTCCGACCAGAGCGAGAGCACCTGGAACGACCACTGCTCGTTGCGGTGGCCGATCGCGGAGTGGTCCTCGCCGACCGCCGCGTACTCGGTGTGAGCGCCGAGCGGGGCGCAGATGATCTGCGTGAGGGGCTCGGTGACGCTCTCGGCGAGGGCGACGATGTCGCTGATCGCGGCGTCCGACAGCTCGCTCATGAAGCCGCCCTTGAAGTAGTCCCGCTTGCCGGCGGGCGCTCCCGCATCCATGATCCCCTGCAGTTCCGCGTACGAGATCTGGTGCACCAGGTCGACAATCGGCTCGCCGAGCGCCGCAAGGGGCGCGATGCCCGCCTCGGCCTCGGCTGGGTCGCCGGCCCACAGCACGATGGTCGCGGCGATCTCCTTGCCGCGGTACTCCTCGGGCACGAACGGAGCCGGCGGTGCCGTGATGAAGGCGAGTCCGCCGCACAGCTCCTTCGGCGCGGTCATCATGACGTCGCGGTAGGCGGTCAGCACCTCGCGGCCGCGCTCGACCGGGTAGAAGCGCAGGCCGCCGAGCACGGTCGGCCCGAGCGGGCGCAGCTGGAAGCGCAGCTCCGTGATGACGCCGAAGTTGCCGCCCCCGCCGCGGTGCGCCCAGAGCAGCTCGGGGTCATCGTCGGAGTCGACGATGTCGCCGTCGGCGGTGACCAGGCGCAGGCCGATCAGGCTGTCGGAGGTGAGGCCCATTGCGCGCTCGAGCCAACCGCTTCCGCTGCCGATTGTCAGGCCGGCGATGCCCGTGCCCGAGACGCGACCGCCGGTGACCGCGAGACCGTGCGCCGAGGTGACGGCGTCGAACTGCTTCCAGTTGAGGCCGCTGCCGCAGGCGATGGTCCGAGCCTCGTCGTCGATGACGACGTGCTGAAGCTCGCGCACATCGATGACGAGACCGTTGTCGACGTTGCCGAATCCGGGTGCCGAGTGTCCGCCGGCGCGGATGGCGAGGGGCAGATCGAACTCGCGGGCGACACGGATGCCGGCCGCGACATCCGCCTCGTTCTCCACCCGGAGGATGGCAAGCGGGCGCTTGTCGATCATGCCGTTGAAGCCGGCGCGCACCTCGTCGTAGTCGGGGTCGCTCGGCACGACGACCCGTCCGGTGACGGCGGAGCTGAGGACAGTGGGGTCGAAAGCGGTGTTCTGACGCATGGGGTCTCCAATGACCGAAGGAACGAATGGGTGTGATGAAAAAGAAAATGGGTGTGATGAAAAAAAAGAGGAGTGGATCGCTTGGTCGCCTCAGGCGGCGCGCCAGAGCGTGCAGACCACGCGCCGCCACACGGTGCAGCCGTTGATGTAGCCGGTGCTCATTCGGCCGG
>JALYHS010000217.1 GCA_030776385.1 Actinomycetota bacterium | reverse complement strand
GTCACCCGAGGACTGAGACGGTCCTCGGCGCTGGGGCCGCGCAAAGTCCAGAAATGGCCTTCGCCTCAGCGGGAGCCCGCGCTAGAAGAATCTCCGCATGTACTCGGCGCTCTCGTGAAAGCCGAGCCGGTCGTAGAAGCCACCCGCGCGCCTGCTGGCGACGGTGAGCTGGGTGACACCGCGACGCTCGCACTCCGTCTCGACGGCCCGCACGAGCTGCGTACCGACGTCGAGACCGCGCGCTCCCGGATCCACGACAAGCTCCTGCAGTTGCGCTGACGGCCCGTTCGTGGCCAGCAGGGGCACGATCGTGGTCAGCGCGTAGCCGAGCAGAGCCTGCGCGTCACCCTCGGCAACGAACAGGAGCACGCTCGGCTGATCCCCCGCCAAGTACGACGCGATCGTCGCGTCGTAGGCCGAACGGATCGGCGCGAACGCGTGGCCCATCTGTCCGACGAGCGCGAACAGGTCGTCCTCGTCGCCCGGTCGCGCCTCTCGGATCGTCGTCATAGCGGTCTCCGCGTGGGATCAGCGCGCGAAGTTGCCGCGGTAGTACTCGTAGTACCAGCCGATGATGGCCACGGCGACGATCGGAACACCGATGAAGGTGATCCAGATACCCACCGCGACGCCCAAGAACATCAGTGCAAGCCCGAGAGCGACCACGAACGGCCACCAGCTCCACGGGCTGAACGTCCCCATCTCGGGGTCGCCGTCGTCGATGTTGGCGTCGAGGAGATCCGACGGTCCCTCGCCGCCCTGCGCCGCGTGGGTGCGACCCAAATAGAAGGCGAGGAAGAACGCGAGAATGCCCGACAGCGCCATGCCCACGGTGCCGACCCACTCCACCCGTGCGAACTGGGAGAAGAACAGCGACCAGATGATGTACGTCGCGTCCGCGAGCCAGAAGAAGCCGCCGAGTATCCAGAACAGGTTCGTATTCGCGCGCACGACTAGTGCACCTTTCCATCAGCGAGGTCGACGATGGGAGCGTCCGGTGCATCCTTGAACGGGCCGATACCAACCGGAACGCCCGCCTCGGGGTGATGCAGGTCGAACGCCGGCGACTCCGAACGGATGCGCGGGATCGAGGTGAAGTTGTGCCGCGGTGGCGGGCACGAGGTCGCCCATTCGAGCGAGCGAGCGGTCCCCCACGGGTCATCCACGGTGACCCTCACGCCATGGCGAGCGGTGATGTAGACGTTGATCAGGAACGGCAGCATCGAGATGCCGAGGATTGCCGCCCCGAAAGTGGACAACTGGTTCATCCAGGTGAAGCCGTCGGTCGGAAGGTAGCTCGCGTAGCGACGCGGCATCCCGATCACGCCCAACCAGTGCTGGATGAGGAACGTCGTGTGAAAGCCGATGAACAGCAACCAGAAGTGGATCTTGCCGAGCCGCTCATTGAGCATCTTGCCGGTCCACTTGGGCCACCAGAAGTAGAAGCCGGAGAACATGGCGAAGACGACGGTGCCGAACACCACGTAGTGGAAGTGCGCCACCACGAAGTAGCTGTCGGAGACGTGGAAGTCGAGCGGCGGCGATGCCAGGATGACGCCCGTCAGACCGCCGAAGGTGAAGGTGATCAGGAATCCGATCGCCCACAGCATCGGGGTCTCGAAGGTGACCGAGCCACGCCACATCGTGCCGACCCAGTTGAAGATCTTGACCCCCGTCGGCACCGCGATCAACATCGTCATGAGTGAGAAGAAGGGAAGGAGCACCGATCCGGTGACGTACATGTGGTGAGCCCACACCGTGACCGACAGGGCGGCGATGGCGATGGTTGCGTAGATCAGCGTCTTGTAGCCGAAGATCGGCTTGCGGCTGAAGACCGGAAGCACCTCGGAGATAATGCCGAAGAACGGCAGCGCGATGATGTACACCTCAGGATGCCCGAAGAACCAGAACAGGTGCTGCCAGAGGATCGTGCCGCCGTTTGCGGGATCAAGCAGGTGCGAGTTGAAGACGCGGTCGGCCCCGAGCGCGAAGAGCGCTGCCGCCAGCACGGGGAACGCGACGAGCACGAGAATCGAGGTGACCAGGATGTTCCAGGTGAAGATCGGCATCCGGAACATGGTCATGCCGGGCGCCCGCATCGTGATGATGGTGGTGATGAAGTTGACGGCGCCGAGGATCGTGCCGAAGCCCGCGAGACCGAGCCCGAAGACCCACAGGTTGCCGCCGAGACCCGGGGTGAAGGTCGTGCTCGACAGCGGGGCGTACGCCGTCCAGCCGAAGGCCGCAGCACCCTGGGGAGTGAAAAAACCACCCGCCGCGATGATCGAGCCGAAGAGGTAGAGCCAGTATGCGAAGGCGTTGAGGCGCGGGAAGGCGACGTCGGGAGCGCCGATCTGCAGCGGCATCGCGACGTTCGCAAAACCGGCGAACAGCGGCGTCGCGAACAGCAGCAGCATGATCGTGCCGTGCATGGTGAACAACTGGTTGTACTGCTCGTTCGACTGCAGCACATCGAGACCCGGCGTGAAGAGCTCGGCGCGAATGATCAGCGCAAGAACACCGCCGATGCAGAAGTAGATGAAGGAGGAGATCAGGTAGAGATACCCGATCGTCTTGTGATCAGTGGTAGTGATCCACTTGACGATCACATTGCCCTTGCGTTCGACCCTGCTACCCCCGTTGACCGTGGTGGTCGTGGGAGCGGGACTCAGGTTCGCGGGTGCGGGTGCGGTTGCGGTGCTCATCGTCTACCCCTGGCTCGTCGTCGCGCCGGTTCCCGGCAGGTTGGTGTTCGTGTTGTACTCCGGCCCGAGGCGCCCGGTCTGGCCGAGATCCTTCAGGTCCTGGATGTGCTGCTGGTAGTCCGCCTCGGACACGACCTTCACCTGGAAGAGCATGTCGGCGTGGTACTCGCCGCAGAGCTCGGCACACTTGCCCTGGTAGGTCCCGATCTTCTCCGGGACGAAGTACATGTGGTTGGTCTGCCCCGGGATCAGGTCCTTCTTGTAGAGGAAGTCGATCACCCAGAAGGAGTGCGCGACATCGCGCGACTCGATGTTGATCTGGACCTTCTTGTTCACGGGAAGGTAGAGCGTCGGCAGCTTGCTCAGGTCCACACTGCCGTCGGGGTTCAGCCTGTCCTGCACCTGAACTCCCGCGGAATACACCTTCTCGTCGAGGTAGTTGAAGTCCCACGACCAGCGCTTGCCGAAGACCTCGATCTTGACGTCGGGGTTGCCCGGATTGGTCTCGATCGTCGTCTGGTCACGGGCGGTGAAGGCGAAGAAGCCGAGAACCAGGATGAGCGGGACGATCGTGTAGAAGATTTCGATCGGGAGGTTGTATCGCAACTGCACCGGCAGGCCGGTCTGTCCCTTGCGGCGACGGTAGACGACCGCGGCCCAGATGATCAAACCCCAGGTGATGACGCCGACGGCCAGGAGCACGACCCACGAGTTCACCCAGAGGCTCGTGACGAGTTGAGTGTGGTTGGTGACACCAGGGCCGCCCGGCAGGAAGCCGGCGAGCTGCTGCTGCGAACAGCCCGCCAGAACGACCGCGACGAACCCGACCAGCGGGAGGACAGCCCATCGCGCCAAACGGGATCGGCGTGGCCGATCGGGCCGATTCTGAGGGCGGTTGGAGCGCACCTGAAACCTCTCGAGCGTGGGGCTGGTTCTCTTCCACTCTACAACGGCAAAAGGCCCCCACCTTCCGGTGAGGGCCTTCACGAAGCCGTGTCAATTGACCGAGTTAATGGAAAGAATCTCCGCAGGCGCACGATCCCGACGCGTTCGGGTTGTCGATGGTGAAACCCTGCTTCTGAATGGTGTCCTCGAAGTCGATCGAGGCCCCATCCAGGTAGGGGACACTCATCTGATCGACGACGACCTCGACCCCGTCGAAGTCGGCTGTCGTGTCACCGTCGAGCAGAC
>JALYHS010000216.1 GCA_030776385.1 Actinomycetota bacterium | reverse complement strand
CGCGGCGATCACCGGGGTCGGGGTCGCGCTCATCGTGATCGGGGTCGCGACAGCGCAGCTTCGGGGGGCTCGCGCCGCTCGCGTCACTCCGCTGGTGCCCGAGCCCCGTGGCATCCATTCTTAGAGGGTTCTGAGGCGCATCGCCGCACAGTGATCGCGCCCGCTAAAACGACCAGGGAGGTCGAGTCATGGTTGACAGCCGCCCCCGACTGCTCCTCATCGAGGACGACCCCCAGCTGGGTCCTGTGATGCGGGACGTGCTCGAGGAGGTCTACGAGGTCACCCTCGAGAACACCGGGGAGGGCGGCTTCCGCGCGGCCACCTCCGGCGAGTTCGAGGTGATGGTCGTCGATCGGCGCCTCCCCGGTTCCGACGGCCTCGGCATCATCGAGGCGCTGCGCAAACGCGGCGTCGCCACCCCGATGCTGGTGTTGACGGCGCTCGGCACCATCCAGGACAAGGTGCGCGGCTTGGATGCAGGAGCCAACGACTACCTCGTGAAGCCGTTCGAGTTCGACGAACTGTTCGCCCGGCTGCGCGCGATCCGACGGGTGTTCTCGGGCGAGGGGCCGTATGTGCGTATTGGCTCCTGGGAGTTCTACCCCGAGAGTCGCGCCATCTACTCGCCGTACGAGGGTCGCGCGATCCTGACAGTGCGCGAGAACGAACTGCTGCGCCTGCTCGCCGTCAACCCCTCGCGCACCTTCACGCGCGAGCAGATCCTCAGCGAGGTGTTCGACGCGGGCGACCAGCCCGGCACGGTCGACACCTACGTGCACTACGTGCGGCGCAAGACCGACGTCGACATCATCACCACGGTGCGAGGGCAGGGATACAGACTGGGGGCACTATGAGCCCCCGTCTCGAAGCGAATGGCGATCCGGATGCCGCGGCGCTCCGCCGCGCCTCGCGCACCGTGGGCCTGCAGCTCGCCCTGGCCTCGACGGTGCTCGTGCTGCTCGTGGTGGTGGTCGCGTTCTCGTACGTGTTCGCACACCTCAAGCCGAGCCAGCTCCTGCACTCCGGCCAGCACGACAGCACGATCGACGTCGGCGCCTTCGACGTTCTGGTCGCCGCGATCGGAATCGGCGTCGCCGCGATCGCCCTCGCCGGACTGCTGAGCTGGTTCGCCACGCACCGGGCGATCCGGCCCCTCGGAGAAGCCCTGCGGCTGCAGCGCGATTTCGTCTCGAATGCGAGCCACGAACTGCGGACTCCACTCGCGGTGCTCGACGCCCGGCTGCAGTACCTGCAGCGGGGACTGCCCGCCGGCGACCGGGTGGCGACCACTGTTGCCGAGCTGCGCAGAGACACTCGGACACTCATCGAGATCGTCAACGACCTGCTGGTCACCGCCGAGGAGGGCGGAGCACCGATCGCCTCGGAGCCCGTCGAGATGATCCCGGTGCTCCAGCTGGCAGTCGACTCGCTGAGCATTCTCGCCGAGGAGCGCGATGTGACGATCGCGCTGACCGCCCCCACCTCCGTCAGCGTGCAGGTTCCGCCCGCCGCCATCCATCGCTGCGTCGTCGCCCTGCTCGACAACGCGCTCCGGTTCTCGCCGAACGGCTCGACGATCACGGTCACTCTCTCCGTCGAGCGCGGCGCGGCCGAGGTGCGGGTATTCGATCAGGGTCCCGGGATCAGCGGTCTCGAACCGTCCCAGGTCTTCGAGCGTTTCGCGCGGGGTCAGAATGACGGCGAGAACGCCGCGGGCGCGTCGACCGGCTACGGCATCGGGCTCGCGCTGGTGAAGGACACGATCGAACGCGCGGGAGGAACAGCCGCCGTGGAGCGCACGGGAGGGGGCGGAACCGTGATGCTTCTGCGCCTCCCCAAGTCGCGCCGACGCTGAGTATTTGCTGAATTCTTAGACTTTCCTGGGCTGATCTGCGGTCCCCTTGTCGAGTGTCAACCCCCCTGCTCGAGCGTGCCGGCCGCGGGATGGCCCGTCCGCGTGGGCTTCGAGCCCACCCGGACCTCGTCGTTGCGATCTCGCTGGGCCTGATCGCGGTGGCGGTGTCGGCGATCGGGTCCGGGACGGCGTCGCTCTGGGGTGATGAGGCGGCCAGTCTGCTGTCGGCGCAACGGTCACTCCCCTCACTCGCGATGATGGTGCAGAACGTCGACGCGGTCCACGGCCTCTACTATCTGGGACTCCACTTCTGGATCGACCTGGCGGGCAGCTCGCCATTCGCGCTGCGCTTTCCGAGCGCCGTCGCGATCGGGATCACGGTCACCGGACTGGTCATCCTCGGTCGCCGGCTGCGCGGCCTGCGCTTCGGAGTCCTTGCGGGGATCATCGCGATGGTGCTTCCGCGGCTGACCGACGTCGGCAGCGAGGCACGCTCGTACGCCTTCACCGCCGCCGTCGCCGTGGGCCTGTCCCTGCTGCTCACGATCCAGTTGCAGTCGCTCGCTCCGCGGCGCCGGGTCTGGGTGGCATACGGCGTGCTGCTGGCCTTCGGCACGGTGCTCTTCCTGTGGGTCGCTCTCATCGCCGCCGCGCACATCCTGGTTCTCCTGGTCGCGCGACGCGAGTACCTGCGCCGAGGTCTCGCCACCTTCGGCTTCGCCATGTTGGCGGCATCCCCCGTGCTCGTTTTCGCCGTCATTGAGCGCGATCAGATCGCCTACCTGGAGACCCGGCAGTCCTTCGACGCGACGGCGATCCTGGTGACGCCGTGGTTCGAGAGCACGGGAGTCGCGATCGCGGTCTGGC
>JALYHS010000215.1 GCA_030776385.1 Actinomycetota bacterium | reverse complement strand
GCTCTATGTGGCGGATACCTCGGGGCCGCTCGACATCCGGGTCTACCAGATGGCCGACGGACGCGTGGTGGACGGGTCAGGGCGGTCGTTCGCCGAGGTGCGGCCGGGCGCGAGCGACGGATTCCGTGTGGATGTTGCGGGCCGCATCTGGACCTCGAGCGACGACTCGGTGCAGGTGCTGAGCA
Organism: Actinomycetota bacterium; assembly: GCA_030776385.1. Taxonomy (GTDB): domain Bacteria; phylum Actinomycetota; class Actinomycetes; order Actinomycetales; family Microbacteriaceae; genus Lysinimonas. The sequence continues at coordinate 4,214 of JALYHS010000215.1, read as the reverse complement.
CGGGAGGTGAGGTGATCGCGCGGTTCCCGGTGCCCGAGAAGGTGGCAAACGTGTGTTTCGGGGGAACGGACGGTCATGACCTCTACATCACCGCGACGAGCAGCCTCTACCGGCTCAGGACCCTCACCTCTGCCGCCCCTCGTCCGCCGCGCTGAGCGGCCGCTCGGACGGCAACCACTGGGCTGTGCAGGAACTGCCTGAGCCCGGCTGACAACCCCGCTGGTCGAGCCTGTCGAGACCTAGTCGGGGAACCCCACGCCGGCGAGCTTCGCCGACTCGTCGAAGAGGCGTGCGGCGTCGGCGGCGTTCCGTGCGGCTCGAGGTTCCCGCGCCGGGTGCGACGCCCCGGTCAGGCCGAGAAAGCCGTCGGGTCCGTAGTAGCCGGCGGGCGCGGCATCCGGACTGGTGGCGGCGTAGAGCGCGGGCAGGATGCCGGTGTCGATCAGCTGCCAGAAGGGGGTGCGTCGGTAGGTCTTCGGCGGGCGGGGCGTCTTGCCGCGGCGCGGGCCGGTGTTCTGCAGGTTGGTGCGGGTGAATCCCGGATGCGCGGCGTCGCTCAGCAGGCCCCAGCCGTTGGCGTCGCTGCGGGCCTGCAACTCGCGGGCGAACGAGAGCATCGCCAGCTTGGACAGTCCGTACGAACGCACCGGCGAGTACTTCTCGCTCTGCAGGTCGTCCCAGTCGAAGCGTCCGAAGTACGCCATGAAGCTGCTGAGCGAGGTGACGCGGGGGGCCTCGGCGGCGCGCAGCAGCGGCAGCAGCCGGGCGGTGAGCGCGTAGTGGCCGAGGTAGTTGCTCTCGAACTGGAGCTCGTAACCGTCATCGGTGGTTTCGCGCTCGGGGGGCATCATGATGCCCGCGTTGTTGAGCAGGATGTCGACGGGCCGCCCCTGCGCGGTCAGCCGCTCGGCGAACTCCGCCACACTGGCGAGCGACGCCAGGTCGATCCGCTCGAGCCGGAGCTTCGCCTCCGGATGCGCGGCCAGGACCTCGTTCCGGGCGGCTTCGCCCTTCTCGAGGTTGCGCACCGCCATCACGACCTCCGCCCCCGCGCCCACAAGTCGCCCGGTCAGTCCGAGGCCGAGTCCACTGTTGGCGCCGGTGACGATCGCGAGCTTGCCGGTCAGGTCGGGAACGGTGACGTCTTCGATGGCCATGAGTTCACGCTAGCCCGCGCACGGAGGCGGCGCTGTTCCGCGCCGCCTCCGTGCGAGTGGGCGGGCGGAGGCGCGACGCCCGCGCGCAACCGGCACCTGGCATGACAGGCTGAACCACGTGAGCACCGTCGGACAGACCTGGGCAGGCACCTACACCTTCACCGCACCCCGTTTGGTCGAGGCGAGCAGTATCGGAGAGGTGCAACAGCTCGTCGCCGAGGCGGCCGGCGCGGGCGAGAGGGTGCGGGCGCTCGGGACTCGGCACTCCTTCAACGGGATCGCCGACACCACCGGCACGCTGATCGCGGTCACCGGCATCGACCCCGACCCGGTGATCGATGAGGTCGCGCGCACGGTGACGGTCGGCAGCGGCATCCGCTATGGGGCTCTCGCGATCTGGCTGGAGCAGCACGGTTGGGCGCTTCACAACATGGGCTCGCTCCCGCACATCTCCGTCGGCGGCGCGACCGCGACCGGCACCCACGGCTCGGGCAATGCCCTCGGCGTGCTTTCGACGGCCGTCCGAGCGGTCGAGTACGTCGCGGCAGACGGCGGGCTCGTCACGGTGCGCGACGGTGATTCCGACTTCGCGGGACTGGTGGTCGGCCTGGGCGCGTACGGCATCGTCGTGCGCACCACGCTGGCCATCCAGCCGAGCTTCCGGATGCGCCAGGACGCGTACACCGGACTGCCGTGGGATGTCGTGCTCGGCGACCTGGAGTCCGTCACCGGCGCCGCGTACAGCGTCAGCCTGTTCACCGACTGGCTCGGCGACCGGCTCGGACTGACGATCCGCAAGACCCGGCTTGAGAACGACGGCTCGCGGGACGTTCCGGACGAGTGGGAGGGGTCCACCCGCCACAGTTCCCTCAGCATCTTCGGCGACGACGACGACAGCAACACCACACCGGGCGACGGCACCGAGGGACCGTGGAGCGAGCGCCTGCCGCACTTCCGTTTCGACGGGACACCGAGCGTCGGCGACGAGATCCAGACCGAGTACTTCGTCGACCGCGACCGCGGGGCCGACGCGCTCCGGGCCGTGCGTGCACTCGGAGACCGCATCGCGCCGCACCTCTACATCACCGAGCTCCGCACCGCTGCGGCCGACGAGCTGTGGCTCAGCGGTTCCTATCAGCGGCCGACCCTCGCCATCCACTTCACCTGGAAGAACGAGCCCGAGGCCGTTCACGCCCTCCTTCCCGACATCGAGGCGGCGCTGGCACCCTTCGACGCGCGGCCGCACTGGGGCAAGGTCAACTCGGTGGATGCCGCGACTCTCGCCCGCGTGCACCCGCGCCTCGCCGACGCACGCGCTCTCTTCGAGAGGCTGGACCCGGCGGGTGTCTTCTCGAACGGGTACCTCGAGCAGCGCGGGGTCCGCGAGCCGCACTGACCAGCCGTCGCCGGCAAAGCCCGCCGACGTCAGCCGATCGTCGAGGTGCGCGCCACCAGGTTCGGCTGGAACACGACCTGGCGAGGAGCCAGCGTCGGGTCCTCCGCCTCCTCGAGCAGGATCTCGAGCGCGGTGGCCCCGATCCGCTCGCTGGGCTGGCGGATGGAGGACAGCGGCACGACCGCCGTGCTGGCGAAGTCGATGTCGTCGTAGCCGATCAGGGCAATGTCCTGCGGAACGCGCACCTCGCCGAGCATCACGAGCGACTGCAGTACACCGACCGCGAGGAGGTCGTTGGCGGCGAAGATGCCGTCCGGACGCGCGTCGGCGACGCGGGCACGCACACGGTCGCCTGCGGAACGGCCGGCCAGCACGTCGAGCGTGTCGACCTCGATCACCTCGAGCGTGACACCGGGGTGCGCAGCGACGGCGCGGCGGGCGCCCTCGAGTCGATCGGTGACCTGCCGGAACTCGAAGCGGCCGCCGAGGAAGGCGATGCGACGACGACCGTTGTCGATGAGGTGCTCGACGGCGAGCTGGCCTCCGGCGACGTCGTCGACGGACACCGAACTGCTGTGGCTGCCTGCGCCGCTCCGGTCGACGAGCACGGCCGCGATCCCGGTGCGCTTCAGCCCTTCGAGACGCGCGGTGACATCGCCGACCGGCGAGATCAGCACGCCGTGCACCCGCTGCTGCTCGAAGAGTTCGAGGTATGCAAGCTCACGGCGGTGGTTTTGGGCGCTGTTGCCGAGCAGCGTCGAGAAGCCGAGTTCACTCGCGCCCTCCTCGACGCCGCGCGCCACCTCGGTGAAGAAGGGGTTGGATGCCTGAAGCAGAATCAGCCCGATGGTCGTCGAGCGGCCTGCGCGCAGTTGACGGGCGGCGTCGTTGCGGATGAACCCGAGCTGATCGATCGAGTTCTGCACACGGGTCACGGTGGCGGGCAGCACCTTCTCGGGGTGGTTGAGCACGTTGGAGACGGTTCCGACGGAGACACCGGCGTGCTGTGCGACATCGCGCACACTTGTCGCGGCCATTCGGGGCCTCCTCTCGTGCGTAGTACCCAGCGAATGCTCACACTAGTGATCCCGCGGAATCGCCACAGCCGACGACGCCGAGGATGCCCGCGCTTGACGCGCGGCGCGCCCGCGATCTAGGGTCGAAGAGGAATCCGTGAATCGTTTCAAAACGAGGCGGGCCTGTCATCCACCCCACCGCCTCGATGGAGAGATCGGTCGCACATGAGACACCACGAGACGGCTCTCGAACGCTTCGTCTCCCGCGTCTCGACCGACGACGAGGTTCTCGCGGTCATCGTCTCCGGATCCCTGGCGCGCGGCGAGGAGACCCCGAGCTCCGACATCGACCTCTACCTCGTGGTGACCGAGCCGGTCTGGGAGCGGGCCATGGCGGACGAGCGGATCATGTACGTCGACCGCGAGGACGCCGACTACCCGGGGGGCTACTTCGACATCAAGCTGGCAACGCTCGCCTACCTGCACGACGCCGTGGACCACGGCGACGACCCGGTGCGGGACTCACTTGTCAACTCGCGGGTCGCCTTCACGCGCCTCCCCGAGCTCGAGCAGCTCCTGGCGCGCAGTGGAGAGCTCGAGGACCGGGAGTGGCAATCCCGCTGCGTCTCCTCGATCGCGCAGGTG
>JALYHS010000214.1 GCA_030776385.1 Actinomycetota bacterium | reverse complement strand
GAATCGAGGTGGGCGACCAGCTTGTAGACCATGCCGGCGGCCGGGGAGCCGGATCCGGTCACCACCGAGGTCCCGACGCCGTACGAGTTCACCGGCGCCGAGCGCAGCGCTGCGATGGCGTGCTCGTCGAGGTCGTTGGTCACGGTGATCCGCGTGTTGACGGCCCCGAGTGCGTCGAGCTGAGCCCGCACCTGACGCACGACGACGGCGAGGTCGCCCGAGTCGATCCGGACTGCCCCGAGCCCCGTGCCCGCGACTCGAACCGCGGTCTCCACGCCGGCAGTGATGTCGTAGGTGTCGACGAGCAGAGTCGTTCCGACGCCCATCGCCTCCACCTGCGCACGAAACGCCTCCTCTTCCGAATCGAAGAGCAGAGTGAACGCGTGGGCGGCAGTTCCCATCGTCGGGATGCCCCAGCTGCGTCCTGCTTCGAGGTTGCTGGTCGCGCTGAATCCTGCCAGGTATGCGGCGCGCGCGGCCGCGACCGCGGATCGCTCCCCGGTGCGTCGCGAACCCATCTCGGCGAGCGGGCGGCCTCCGGCGGCCGAGACCATCCGCGCGGCCGCCGATGCCACCGCCGAGTCGTAGTTGAAGACGCTCAGCGCCAGGGTCTCGAGAACGACCGCCTCGGCGAATGTGCCCTCGACGACGAGCAGCGGCGAGCCCGGAAAGTACAGTTCGCCTTCCGCATATCCTCGGATGTCGCCCCCGAACCGGTAGGCCTCGAGCCAGTCGAGCGTGCTGGCGCTGACCACGTTCTCGCGTTTGAGCCAGGCCAACTCGCTCGGCCCGAAGCGGAACTCCTGCAGCAGTTCGAGCAACCGCCCCGTCCCGGCGACGACGCCGTAGCGACGCCCGGCCGGGAGCCGGCGGGCGAAGAGTTCGAACACACTCGGCCGCAGCGCACGACCGTCGGCCAGAGCGGCGTCGAGCATCGTGAGTTCGTAGCGGTCGGTGAGGAACGCGCTCGTCATCCGGCCAGCCTATCGATGCACGCCCGCCCGGTATCGTGGTCACCCGTGACCAGCACCCGATCGTTCGACGCGGCGACCGACGCCCCGATCGGCGTCTTCGACAGCGGGGTCGGTGGCCTCACCGTCGCCCGCGCGATCCTCGATCAGCTGCCGCGCGAGTCAATCCTCTACGTCGGCGACACCCTGCACTCGCCATACGGTCCCAAGCCGATCGCCGAGGTGCGGGCGTACGCGCTCGAGGTGCTCGACGATCTGGTCGCGCAGGGCGTGAAGGCGCTCGTGATCGCGTGCAACACGGCCAGCGCGGCGATGCTGCGGGATGCCAGGGAGCGGTACGAGGCGGCGAGCGGGATCCCGGTGGTCGAGGTGATCCAGCCCGCGGTGCGAGCCGCGGTACGTGCCACGCGGAATGGGCGGGTGGGGGTGATCGGCACGGTCGGGACGATCCAGTCGCGCGCGTACGACGACGCGTTCGCCGCGGCATCCGGCCTCGAACTGTTCACGGCGGCCTGCCCGCGCTTCGTCGAGTTCGTCGAGTCCGGGGTGACGAGCGGGGCTGAGCTGTTCGCCGTCGCCGAGGAGTACCTGTCGCCCCTGCGCGAGGCCGAGATCGACACCCTGGTGCTCGGCTGCACGCACTATCCGCTGATGTCGGCCGCGATTCAGTACGTGGTGGGTCAGGACGTGCGGCTCGTGTCGAGCGCCGACGAGACCGCCACCGACCTCTTCCGGGTGCTGGTGAGCAACGGGCTGGAGCGCGCGAGCAGCACGCCGCCCAGCCACACCTTCGAGAGCACAGGGGACGATGAGGCCGCGTTCAAGCGGCTCGCGTCCCGGTTCCTCGGGCCCGAGGTGACTCGAGTCGAGAACTTCGAAACGGGAGCGATCCAGCTCCCCAGGTTTTAGCAAGAACAACGGAAAGGCATCATGACCCGCATCGACGGTCGCAACAACGACGACCTCCGCCCCGTGACCATCGATCGCGGCTGGAGCAAGCAGGCCGAGGGAAGCGCGCTCATCTCGTTCGGCGACACCCGCGTGCTTTGCACGGCCAGCTTCACGAACGGCGTCCCGCGCTGGCTGACCGGTAAGGGCAAGGGGTGGGTGACGGCCGAGTATTCGATGTTGCCGCGCTCCACCAATGACCGGATGGATCGCGAGTCGGTCAAGGGCCGGATCGGAGGCCGCACGCACGAAATCTCGCGCCTGATCGGCCGGAGTCTTCGCGCCGTCATCGACACCAAGGCGCTCGGCGAGAACACCCTCGTCATCGACTGCGACGTGCTGCAGGCCGATGGCGGCACCCGCACCGCCTCGATCACCGGCGCCTACCTGGCGATGGCCGACGCGATCGAGTGGGGCCGTGGCAAGGGCTTCATCGGCAAGAATGCGACGCCTCTCCTCGATTCGGTCGCCGCGATCAGCGTCGGGATCGTCGGAGGCGAGCCCATGCTCGATCTGGCATACACCGAGGATTCCCGCGCCGAGACCGACATGAACGTCGTCGTCACCGGTCGTGGCCTGTTCGTGGAGGTGCAGGGCACGGCCGAGGGCGCACCCTTCGACCGCACCGAGTTGAACACCCTGCTCGACCTGGCGCTCGGCGGCACCACCACGCTGACCGCGCTGCAGGTGGCGGCGCTCGCGGAGGAGTTGCACGCGTGACGGGCGTCCACGCGTGACGACCTTTGTGCTCGCCACGCACAACGCGCACAAGGTCGAGGAACTGCGGCGCATCCTGGGCGACCGGCTCGGCCACCACCGGCTGATCGGCTACGACGGCCCCGAGCCGGTCGAGGATGCCGACACCTTCGAGGGCAACGCGCTCATCAAGGCACGGGCGGCGGCGGTCTTCACCGGCTTGCCCGCGATCGCCGACGACTCCGGGATCGCGGTGGATGCGCTGGGTGGCGAGCCCGGCATCCACTCCGCCAGGTACGCCGGCAGTCGCGACGACGGCGACAACCTGCGCCTGCTGCTCACGAACATGCACGGCGTCGCCGATCGCACGGCCCAGTTCGTGTGCGCAGCGGCACTGGTGGATGTCGCGGCTCTCGACAGCGGGCAGCGTCACGGCGGCTCGGCCTACGAGCACACCGAACGCGGCTCCTGGCCCGGCTCGGTACTCGATGCTCCCGCCGGGAGCGGGGGCTTCGGCTACGACCCGATCTTCCGCCCCGACGGGCTCGACGTGAGCTCGGCCGAGCTGACCGCCGACGAGAAGAACGCCCGGAGTCACCGCGCGATCGCATTCGGGCTGCTGATCGCGGAGCTGCGCAAGCGGTACGGCTGACACAGGCCCGGATCCCGACGGAGTTTCTCCGGATTCCGGATTCCGGATTCATGTTCGCGCTTGAACAAGCCTGAACTCGAATGGCTCATCCGGACGTCCCGGCTGCGGCCGGGCCGGGCTCGGGGCTCCCCCCGATACGCACCCCGATACCCTGAACCCATGGCCCACGATCACGCGGAGCGCGCACACGGCAACCGCCGTCGGCTCGGCGCCGCGCTCGCGATCGTGGTCGTCGTCCTCCTGATCGAACTCGGTGGGGCGGCGCTGTCCGGCTCGCTGGCGCTGCTGGCGGATGCCGGCCACATGACGAGCGACGCGATCGGCCTGGTCGTGGCCCTGGTCGCCAGCACGATCGCGGCACGCCCGGCCACCGATCGACACACCTTCGGATTCCGCCGGGTCGAGGTGTTGGGAGCTCTCGTCAACGGCGCACTGCTCTCGGTCGTCGCGGTCACCGTGGCGATCGAGGGGATCCGGCGGCTGATCACGCCCGAAGACGGTCACGTCAACGGCCTCCCGTTGCTGATCGTGGCGGCCGTGGGTCTTGCCGCGAACCTCGTGGCGTTCGCGATCCTGCGTGGCGGTGATCGCGAGTCGCTCAACATGCGGGGGGCCCGGCTGGAGGTGCTGGGCGATCTGATCGGGTCGATCGCCGCGCTGGTGGCCGGTGTCGTCATCCTGACCACCGGATTCGCTCCGGCCGACGCGATCGCCTCGCTGCTGATCGCCGTGATGATCGTGCCGCGCGCGATCTCGCTGCTGCGCGATGTCGTGCACGTGCTGACCGAATCCGCGCCGCGCGACACCGACGTGGAGCAGATCCGCACGCACCTGCTCGAAACCGACGGCGTCGTCGATGTGCACGACGTGCACGTGTGGGCCATCACGAGCGGCGACTCGGTGTTCACGGCCCACGTCGAGGTCGAGGCCAGCATCTTCGAACGCGGCGAGACCGATGCCATGCTCGACCGGCTCGGTGAGTGCCTGAGGGGACACTTCGACGTCGAGCACTCGACGTTCCAGCTGGAGCCGTCCGGGCATGCCGCGCACGAAGGCGAGTCGCACCGTTAGCGGAGTCCCGGGCCTCGCCCGCCCGCTCGCGCCCGGCATCCGCGGGTTCCTGCCGCTGCTGGGCCCGGCGATGGTCGCGGGTGTTGCCTACCTCGATCCGGGCAACGTGGCCAGCAACGCGAGCGCGGGAGCGCGTTACGGCTATCTGCTGGTGTGGGTCGTCGTTGTCGCGAATGTCATGGCGTGGTTGGTGCAGTATCTGTCGGCGAAGTTGGGGCTGACGACCGGCGAGAGTCTTCCGGGTCTGCTCGGCCGCAGCATCCGGAACCGCCCGGGCCGCTTCGCCTTCTGGGTGCAGGCGGAGCTGGTCGCGATGGCCACCGACATCGCCGAGGTGCTCGGAGGCGCCATCGCGCTGCAACTGCTGTTCGGGTTGCCGCTGCTCGCGGGCGGCGTCATCACGGGCGTCGTGTCGATGCTGCTCCTGGCCCTCAACAACCGGCGCGGTTCCCGGACCTTCGAACGCGTGGTGACTGGACTAGTCGTCATCATCGGGATCGGGTTCTGCGCGGGGATCCTGTTCGCTCCGGTGGACGGCCCGGCGGCGGTCGGCGGACTGGTCCCGCACTTCACCGACTCCGGATCCGTCGTGCTGGCCGCCTCCATCCTCGGCGCGACGGTCATGCCGCACGCGATCTACGCGCACTCCGCCCTCACCCGGGATCGCTTCGGTCTCGTCGCAGAGGGTCCGACGCGGCAGCGCATTCTGCGGGCGACGCGCGTCGATGTGACCGTCGCGCTGGCGATCGCCGGCACGGTCAACGTGATCATCCTGCTGCTGGCCGCCTCGACGCTTCCGGGAGTGGATGGCGCGGCCACCCTCCAGGGAGCACACGCCGCCATCTCGGCCGCCCTCGGGCCGGTCGTGGCGACGCTGTTCGCCATCGGGCTACTCGCCTCCGGACTCGCATCCACCTCGGTGGGGGCGTACGCGGGATCCGAGATCATGCAGGGGCTCCTGAGCGTCCGGGTGCCGCTTGTGGCACGGCGGCTGGTGACGCTCATCCCGGCGCTCGTGGTGCTCGCCGTCGGCGTGGACCCGACCCTCGCCCTCGTGCTCAGTCAGGTGGTGCTGTCGTTCGGCATCCCGTTCGCGCTCATTCCGCTCGTGCGGTACACCTCGCAGCGTTCGCTGCTGGGGGATGCCGCGAACCGCTGGTGGACGACCGCACTCGCCGTGCTCGCGGCGATACTGCTGGTGGGACTCAACCTGGCGCTCATCACGCTGCTGGTCTCGGGGGCCTGACCAGCCGTGGGTCGGATGTCGGTGCCAGGATGACCAAGTGAGCGAACACATCCTGACTCGTCCCGGCGCCCGGGTGGCGTACTCCGTCGAAGGCTCCGGCCCGCTCGTCGTGAGCGCCCACGGCCTGTCGGCGAGCAGGGCGGCGGCGCTGGCCGCGGGGCAGAGTTTCGCCGGGTTGAGCGAGCGCGGCCACACCGTCGTCGCGTACGACGCACGCGGGCACGGTCGGTCGACGGGACGAATGATCCCGAGCGACTACACCTGGTCGACCCTGTCCGGCGACATGCTGGCGCTCATCGATGAGGTCTCGCCGGACGCTCCGGTCGACGCGGTCGGCGCCTCGATGGGATGCGCGACCATCCTGTTCTCGGTGATCGCGGCCCCCGCGCGCTTCCGGCGGCTCGTGCTGGTGATCCCGCCGACAGCCTGGGAGACCCGTGCAATGATCGCGTCCGGTTACGAGCTGCAGGCGAAGCTGCTCGAGGAGAAGGGGCTCGACGCGTTCCTGGAGCTCGCCGCCGACTACCCGAACCCGCCGGCCATGCCTGCCGACTTCGTGATGCGGCTCGATGTGACGGAGGAGTTGCTGCCCACCGTGTTCCGGGGCGCGGCTCTCAGCGACTTCCCGCCTGCCGACGACATCGTGGACATCCGGCAGCCCGTGCTGATCCTCGCGTGGGCCGGGGACCCGGGGCATCCGGTCTCCACCTCGGAGAGGCTGGTCGCCCTGCTGCCGCACGCCGAACTGCACATCGCGCAGAGTCCCGACGATGTGGCGCAGTGGGTCGAGCTGGCGGACCGATTTCTCGGCTAGTCGGGACCGCTGGCCGGGACGGCCATCGGCGCTGGGGTCGCCGGAACGCCGGAAAAGGCCCGCCCCGCGATGCCTCGACCGCTACTTCTTGTCGCGGAGGAACACGCTCGGGTCGAGCGAGGCATCCTTCTCGCTCATCGCCTCGGTCATTCCGGCGGCCCGAGCCTTGCGAGCCGCCATCGAGGCACGCACGGTGTGGTAGACGGTCGGGACGATTGCGATCAGCGCCGCCCCGATCAGGATGAAGTCGATGTACGAGATGACGAAGTTGCGCACCGGCGGGATGTAGTTGAGAAGGTAGCCCGCGAACGTCAGCCCGGCACCCCAGATGAGCGCGCCGATCGCGTTGTACAGCGAGTACCGGGCGTATGGCATCTTGCCGATGCCCGCGGCGATCGGGGCGAAGGTGCGTACGATCGGCACGAAGCGCGCGGCGATCACCGCGAGTCCGCCGAAGCGAACGAAGAAGGCGTTGGTGCGTTCCACGTTCTTGCGGCTGAAGAAGCCGCTCTCCTTACGCTCGAAGATGCGCGGTCCGGCCTTCTTCCCGATCAGGTAGCCGACCTCGCCGCCGAGCCAGGCGGCGGCCGCGATGCAGAGGCAGACCAGCCAGATCGGGAGAGGGATGGCGGCTTTGCCGCTGGCATCCGCGAATGTCAGAACACCGGTGATGATCAGCAGGGTGTCGCCTGGCAGCACGAAACCGACAAGCAGGCCGGTTTCGGCGAAGACGAACGCGCACACGATGAGCAGGGCCCACCCGCCGGCGCCCTGAAGCAGCTGCTCGATGTTGAGGCCGGGAATGAGACCCATCGCGGGATGCAGGATGGCGGGGATCATGAAGCTCCAGTCGTCGGTCGCGCGCGCGATCGGCGGTCACGTTGGGGACAGCGTACCCGTTGCCTCTGAACGGTCTAGATGGATTCTGTGAGAGGTTCCGCTGCGACCCGGCCTGCGCGGTCGAGCCGCCAGGCGCGGATACCGGCGATCACCGAGATGACGATGACGATCCCCGCGATCACGTAGGACGCGACGCGCACCTGCGGATTGGATGCGGCGAAGTAACCGATCACGGTGATGCTCACCCCCCACGCGAAGGCGCCGACCAGGTTCGCGGTCGCGAACTTCGCGTACGACATCCTGCTGATGCCGGCGATTGGAGGGATGAACACCCGCCCCCACGGGATGTAGCGGCCGATCACGACCGACCACCAGCCGAACAGCTCGTAGAAACGCTCCGTCTTCGCGACCGCCCGGCGGACCCACGCGCCCCCGCGCTTTTCGAGCACCGGCTTGCCGAAGCGCCGGCCGTACCAGAATCCGAGCTGATCACCCGCGAAGGCGGCCAAGCCGACGCCGACTGCAAGCACCCAGATCGAGATGTGGTCGGAGGCGGTGCCCGCGATGATTCCGGCGGCGAAGAGCAGCGAGTCCCCGGTGAGGAAGGGGATGACGACGCCCACGAAGAGGGCGGTCCCTGCGAAGACCAGCCCCCAGACCGCGAGGTAGAACAGCACGGCGCCCGAGTGGGCGAGGAAGTCGCTCAGTTGCCCGTCGATGGCCGAGAGGTGCATCAGGCGTCGAGCTGGTCGAAGATGGCTCCGTTGAAGCGGAAGGCGGCGAGTACCTCTGCCGTGAGCGCATCGACCGAGGCCGGGTCGAACTCGAGCGCGTTCATCCGCTCCTTGTATTCGCGCTTCGCATGTACGACGGAGCCGAGCTCGGAGAAATCGTAGAAGGAGAGCTGCGTGGGGCTCGCGTCGTAGTGGCGCGCCAGGAGGACCGCGATGGCTTGGCCGCCGGACAGATCGCCCAGGTAGCGCGCATAGTGGTGGGCGAGGTAGCGCGCCGTGTTGTCGAGAGGATCGCTCGACGCGAGGAGAGCGCGTAGATGGCGGGCGTAGTCGGCCGTCGCGGGGAGCGTCGCCCAGCGGGTGCGCCAGTCCGCCGCGCCGAGCGCGACGAGATCCGAGTCGATGCGGGTCAGCCGACGCAGGCGTGGGTCGAAGACCGACTCGGGGTCGTCCAGGTCGTCGGGACGCGACTCGAGCGCCTCGTACACGTGCGCGAACTGCGCGAGATAGCGGGCGTACTCGGCGAGGTCCCGTTCGCCGCTCATCAGCTGTGTGATGAAGCCGCGACTCTCGGTGGCGCGATGATCTTCGGCGGATGCCGCCCGGATCAGGGCGGCGACATCCAGCCGGGCGGGTGCGGGCGCGGGTGCGGGCCCGGTCACTGCTGCGCTCATGGGATCCTCCGATTGTCGGTGACCGTCCTGATAACGGTCACCGACTGAGGTAAGCATTGCCT
>JALYHS010000213.1 GCA_030776385.1 Actinomycetota bacterium | reverse complement strand
GCTATCGGCTCCGGTATCGGCGTGGGCGTCATCGTCGGAAAGACCATCGAGTCGGTCGCCCGTCAGCCCGAACTCCAGGGCCGCCTGCAGGGCCTCATGTTCCTGGGTATCGCGCTTACCGAGGCGCTCGCGTTCATCGCGATCGCGGTCGCGTTCATCCCGTTCCCCAAGCCGTAGTCCACGGTTCCGATCGAAGGAGTCCGGATGCTGAGCGCATTCGTACCGACCGCCGCCACGGCGACCACGAACTCGTTGCTGATCCCGGCGATCCCCGACCTGGTCTGGGGTTCGCTGGCGTTCATCGTCGTGCTGATCGCCTTCGTGTGGAAGGTGGTTCCGCGCATGAACGCGGCGCTCGACGCGCGCGCCGACGCCATCGAGGGCGGACTGAAGCGCGCCGAGGAGGCGCAGGCCGGTGCGCAGCAGGCGCTCGAGAACTACAACGCGCAGCTGGCCGAGGCGCGTGCCGAGGCCTCACGCATTCGCGATGCCGCCCGCGAGGACGCGAAGAAGATCCGCGCGGAGCTCGTCGAGCAGGCCCAGGCGGATGCGAACCGCATCGTCGCCAACGCTCAGACCCAGATCGAGGCCGAGCGCACCGGGGCACTGGTATCCCTCCGCGCCGAGGTGGGAACGCTGGCTCTCGACCTCGCCTCCGGCGTGATCGGTGAGGCCCTCGACGACGACAAGCGCGCCACCGCGTATGTCGACCGCTTCCTCGCCGACATGGAGCTCGTGCAGTCCGCCGAGGCGAAGGCAACGACCGCGAAGGCGAAGGCGGGCAGGTAATGGGTTCAGCATCTCGGCAGGCTCTCGCCACGGCGGAGCTCACGCTCACCGCGACGACGGGTGTGACGCTCGCCGTCGGCGAGCAGCTTCTCTCGGCCGGACGGGCCATCGAGGGGTCGGCGCAGCTGCGCGGCCTGCTCGCCGACCCCTCGCTCGAGAGCGCCGAGAAGGCCGGTCTTGTTGCCCGCATTTTCGGATCGCTCGACCCGATCGCATCGAAACTGCTGCTCGACATCGCGGAGACCCGCTGGTCGAACGCCGATGAACTCCTCGACGGGATCGAGCAGATCGGCATCCGAGCCATCGCCGACGCATCGGGTGCGGGCGCCGCGATCGAGAGCGAACTGTTCGAGTTCTCCCGCGCCGTCTCCAGCAACTCCGACCTCGAGTTGGCTCTGGCAGACAAACTCGGGGACCCGGCGGCCAAAGCCGGGCTCATCGACACGCTTCTCGCGAAGAAGGCCTCCCCGGGCACCACCGCGATCGTGCGGCACCTGGTGCAGAGCCCGCGCGGCCGGCGCATCGGCGCGCTGCTCAGTGGCGCTGCATCCATCGTCGCGGATGCTGCGGGTCGCCTGGTCGCGACCGTCACCACCGCCGTTCCGCTTTCGGCCTCGCAGCAGAAACGTCTCACCGAGGCTCTCGCCACGCGCTACGGCCGTGAGCCCCGCCTCAACATCGTCGTCGACCCGACCGTGATCGGCGGGCTGCGCGTGCAGCTCGGCGACGAGGTGGTCGACGGGACGGTCGCCGCGCGACTGTCCGACCTCCGACTCCAGCTCGCCGGCTGACCCCGGCTCGTTGCATATTCACCAGCCCCAAGCTGACAAAGGGAACCCCATGGCAGACATCACCATCAGTCCGGACGAGATCCGCGACGCCCTCAAAGACTTCGTCGCCGGCTACAAGCCGAGCGGCGCATCGGCGACCGAGGTCGGCACCGTCATCGACGCCGCTGACGGCATCGCGCACGTCGAGGGCCTTCCGAACGTCATGGCGAATGAGCTCATCAAGTTCGCCGACGGCACGCTCGGTCTCGCGCTGAACCTCGACGAGAACGAGATCGGTGTCATTGTGCTCGGCGAGTTCTCGGGCATCGTCGAGGGCATGGAGGTCACCCGCACGGGCGAGGTTCTCTCGGTCCCCGTCGGCGATGGCTACCTCGGCCGCGTCATCGACCCGCTCGGTGACCCGATCGACGGCCTCGGCCCGATCGCATCCGAGGGCCGTCGCGCCCTCGAGCTCCAGGCACCCGGGGTCATGCAGCGCAAGAGCGTTCACGAGCCGATGCAGACCGGCATCAAGGCCATCGACGCGATGATCCCGGTCGGCCGCGGGCAGCGCCAGCTCATCATCGGCGACCGCCAGACCGGCAAGACGGCCATCGCGATCGACACGATCATCAATCAGCGTGCCAACTGGGAATCGGGCGACACCAACAAGCAGGTGCGTTGCATCTACGTCGCCATCGGTCAGAAGGGCTCGACGATCGCGGCCGTCAAGGGCGCGCTCGAGGACGCGGGCGCCATGCAGTACACCACGATCGTTGCCGCTCCGGCCTCCGACGCCGCCGGATTCAAGTACCTCGCCCCGTACACCGGCTCGGCCATCGGCCAGCACTGGATGTACGGCGGCAAGCACGTCCTGATCATCTTCGACGACCTGTCCAAGCAGGCGGAGGCCTACCGCGCCGTGTCGCTGCTGCTGCGCCGTCCGCCGGGACGCGAGGCGTACCCGGGCGACGTGTTTTACCTGCACTCCCGTCTGCTCGAGCGTTGCGCGAAGCTGAGCGATGAGCTCGGCGCGGGTTCGATGACCGGCCTCCCGATCATCGAGACCAAGGCGAACGACGTGTCGGCGTACATCCCGACCAACGTGATCTCGATCACCGACGGCCAGATCTTCCTGCAGTCCGACCTGTTCAACGCGAACCAGCGTCCCGCGGTCGACGTGGGCATCTCGGTGTCCCGCGTCGGCGGCGACGCCCAGGTCAAGTCGATCAAGAAGGTCTCGGGCACGCTGAAGCTCGAGCTCGCCCAGTACCGCGCGCTCGAGGCGTTCGCGCTGTTCGCCTCCGACCTGGATGCCACCAGCCGCCGCCAGCTCGCCCGCGGTGCCCGCCTCACCGAACTGCTGCGTCAGCCGCAGTACTCGCCGTACCCCGTCGAGGAGCAGGTCGTCTCGATCTGGGCCGGAACGAACGGCAAACTCGACGAAGTCCCGGTGCCCGACGTGCTCCGCTTCGAGCGCGAACTGCTCGACTACCTCGGTCGCAACACCGAGATCATGACGACGTTGCGCGACACCAACGTGCTCGACGACGACACGGCGGCCGAGCTGGAGAAGCAGGTCGACAAGTTCTCGGCCGAGTTCCAGACCAGCGAGGGTCGGTCGATCGGCGACGTCGGCAAGGAGACGTTCGAGGCCACCGAGGTCGAGGACGTCAACCAGGAGAAGATCGTCAAGTCGCGCAGGTAGGCGGCTTCGTTCGTCGAGCCCGTCGAGACGCCTGATCTCGACAAGCTCGATCACCGACAAGCTCGATCACCGACAAAGTAAGGACACAACGACATGGGCGCCCAACTTCGGGTCTACCGGCAGAAGATTCGTTCTGCCCAGACGACCAAGAAGATCACCCGTGCCATGGAGCTGATCGCCGCATCCCGCATCCAGAAGGCCCTGGTGCGGGTGCAGGCATCCGCCCCCTACGCACGGGCGGTGACGCGTGCCGTGTCGGCGGTCGCGACGTACTCGAACGTGCAGCACGTCCTGACCACCGAGCCCGAGAAGATCACCCGCTCGGCCGTCGTTATCTTCGCCTCCGACCGCGGGCTTGCCGGCGCATTCAACTCCAACGTTCTGAAGGCGGGCGAGGAGCTCTCGACGCTCCTGCGCGAGCAGGGCAAAGAGATCGTCTACTACGTTGTCGGTCGCCGCGCAGTCGGCTATTTCGCGTTCCGTCGCCGGGCGATCCAGAAGGAATGGATCGGCGACACCGACAGCCCGACGTTCGGCACCGCACAGGAGATCGGCGAAGAACTCGTCCGCGTCTTCGTGCAGCCAACCGCCGAGGGTGGCGTCGACGAGATCCACATCGTCTACAACCGCTTCGTGAGCATGCTGACCCAGACCCCGGAGGTCGTGCGTCTGCTCCCGCTCGAGGTCGTCGAAGGCGTTGAGGAGCCGGGCGGCGAGGCTCTGCCGCTCTACGAGTTCGAGCCGGATGCCGCAACGGTTCTGGATGCGCTGCTCCCGGTCTACATCGAGAGCCGCATCTTCAACGCCCTCCTGCAGTCCGCGGCGAGCAAGCACGCGGCCACGCAGAAGGCGATGAAGTCCGCGAGCGACAACGCCGATACCCTCATTCGCGACTACACCCGGCTGGCGAACAACGCGCGCCAGTCCGAGATCACCCAGCAGATTTCCGAGATCGTCGGCGGCGCAGACGCCCTGAGCTCGGCGAAATAGCCCTCGACTTCGAGAGAATAAGGACCCCATGACGACGACAAGTCCCGCCAAGAACTCCGACACCCCCGCGACCAAGGAACTCGGCGTCGGCCGCGTGGCCCGTGTCACGGGTCCGGTCGTCGACATCGAGTTCCCGCACGACGCGATCCCGGCGATGTACAGCGCTCTGAAGACGGATATCACGCTGGACGGCAGGACCACCACGATCACGCTCGAAGTCGCTCAACACCTCGGCGACGACGTCGTGCGCGCCATCTCACTGAAGCCCACGGACGGCATGGTTCGCGGCCAGGACGTGCGCGACACCGGTTCGCCGATCTCCGTGCCCGTCGGCGATGTGACCAAGGGTCACGTCTGGGACGTCACGGGAGAGCTACTCAACCCGGTCGAGGGCGAGACGCTCGAGATCACCGAGCGCTGGCCGATCCACCGTCAGCCCCCGGCGTTCGACCAGCTCGAGTCGAAGACGCAGCTCTTCGAGACCGGCATCAAGGTCATCGACCTGTTGACGCCCTATGTGCTCGGCGGCAAGATCGGCCTGTTCGGCGGCGCCGGGGTCGGCAAGACGGTGCTCATCCAGGAGATGATCCAGCGGGTCGCGCAGGACCACGGTGGTGTGTCGGTGTTCGCCGGGGTCGGCGAGCGCACCCGTGAGGGCAACGACCTCATCACCGAGATGGAGGAGGCGGGCGTCTTCGACAAGACGGCACTCGTCTTCGGCCAGATGGATGAGCCGCCGGGAACGCGGCTGCGCGTCGCCCTGTCGGCGCTGACCATGGCGGAGTACTTCCGCGATGTGCAGGGCCAGGACGTGCTGCTGTTCATCGACAACATCTTCCGCTTCACCCAGGCGGGCTCCGAGGTCTCCACGTTGCTCGGCCGCATGCCGTCCGCGGTGGGCTACCAGCCGAACCTCGCGGATGAGATGGGCGTTCTCCAGGAGCGCATCACCTCCACCCGTGGCCGCTCGATCACCTCGCTGCAAGCGATCTATGTGCCCGCGGACGACTACACCGACC
>JALYHS010000212.1 GCA_030776385.1 Actinomycetota bacterium | reverse complement strand
GATCCGGCCCCCGGAGCTGCGTTCCGGCGCGAGCAAGCTCATACGGCAAAGATTGTCGGGGCCTTCGGAGATTTCCCCCAGAAACTGCTGACAGTGCGACCGGTGAGTCAGCAGCCAGCACCCGGCCGTCGGCGGCTGAGTAGTCTTCCCCCATGGTCGATTCCATCGCGATCGCGGTCGCCCAGTTCGCTCCCGGCGACGACACCGACGACAACATCGAACGGATGTCGCGGCTCGCCGGCGACGCTGCCAACCGGGGCGCGCTACTGGTGGTGTTCCCCGAGTATTCCAGCTATTTCACCCCCGCCATGGACTCGAGCTGGTTCGACCACGCGCAAACTCTGCACGGCCCGTTCGTGCGGGCGTTGTCGCAGCTCGCCGCCGAGCTGGGCATCCACCTGGTCGCCGGCATGGCCGAGCGCGTCTCCGCCGATGTCATCGGTACTACCGGTGTCGAAGAGAAGCGCGTCGCGAACACGCTCGTTGCGCTCGACAACCACGGTGAGTTGGTCGCCCACTACCGCAAGGTGCACCTCTACGAC
This sequence comes from Actinomycetota bacterium, assembly GCA_030776385.1. Lineage (GTDB taxonomy): Bacteria > Actinomycetota > Actinomycetes > Actinomycetales > Microbacteriaceae > Lysinimonas. Next base: position 3,223 of record JALYHS010000212.1, on the reverse strand, counting down.
GCCTTCGGCCAGCGGGAGAGCGACTGGATCATCCCCGGGCCGATCGAGGAGCCCCAGACCTTCGCGTTCGGCGGCTTCACCGTCGGCCTGCAGACCTGCTACGACATCCGGTTCCCCGAGGTCACTCGACGCCTCGTGGACGCCGGGGCCGACCTCGTGCTGCTCCCGAGCGAGTGGGTTCGCGGCCCGTTGAAGGAGTCGCACTGGCGCACGCTGATCACGGCGCGCGCGATCGAGAACACCGTGTATTTCGCCGCCGCCGATCACGCCCCGCCGATCGGGGCGGGCAACAGCATGATCGTCGACCCGATGGGTGTCGAACTGGCAACGATCGGCGAGGCGACGGACACGGCGGTCGCCTGGATCTCGCCGAGCCGGATCACGGAGGTGCGCAAATCCAATCCGGCTCTGGCCCTCCGACGGTTCACCGTGGTCCCGCGCTGAGCGGACTGCAGCGCACTCCGAGGCTCCGAGCGGGAGCTTTCGAGGGGTGAGCTCCTAGTCGTGGATCCCGTCATCGCTATCGGCGAGACCCGTCGCGTATTCCAGGAAGGCTCGCTTGCCGGGGCTCGTGTCCCGGACGTCGGCATCCACCGAACGCTCCAGCATGACCGCCAGGCCGTTGATGATGTGGTCGAGCTCCTCATGCGGCGCCGTGAGTGACGCCCCTGCGACGATGGTGGCGAGCACCGCCGACAGCGACGCGGAATCGATGTCGTGCCGCACCATCCCGACGTCCTTCATCATGTCGATGAACTCGGCTCGCACTCCCATCTGGGGCATGTAGTCGAAGCCGTACGCGGCGCGCATGATCGAGTTCAGGGCGACCGGGTCGGTCAGGTAGAGGGCGCGGGCCAGCGGGCGCTCGTGCACCGCGCCGATCGTGTGACGGTAGATGTGCGAGAGCAGGCCGCCGCGTGGATCGCGATCCATGTGATCGACGATGACCCGGAAGATGCCGCCGTACTCGCGATTCAGGAGCGCGACGAACAGCTGCCCCGACGAGTTGAAGAGCTGAAGCAGCTCCTCCTCGGTGACCCGCGCCTTCGCGGCGATCGCGCGCATGTTCGCGGATTCGAAGCCGTCGCTGAGCACGATCGAAGTGGCGGCGTCGAGAACAAGATCGACGTCTGCAGGCTGTGCCACTTGTGTCGCTTTCGGGAAGGGTGTTTTTCGAGGTCTCCGCAATCCTAGGCGGACGGCACGACCAGTCTGTCCACCCCGTTCGGGCGGGTCGCGGTGGTTGTCGGGGGTCAGCGTCGGAGGTCGGCCAGCTGGGCGGACGCCCGCTCCAGCACCTCGGTGCGCTTGCAGAACGCGAAGCGGACCAGGGAGCGGTACCCGGCATGGCGCTCCGGCCGAACAAAAGCGGTCAGGGGGATGCCGACCACACCCGCAAGCTCCGGCAGCCGACGGCAGAGGTCGACGGCGTCGTCGAATCCGAAGGGAGCCGCGTCGGCGATGACGAAGTACGCGCCATCAGGTTTGCTGACCTCGAACCCCGCGCGGCGCAACCCCGTGCTGAGCAGGTCGCGTTTGGCGGCGAGGACGGATGCGACATCCGTGAAGTAGTCGTCTCCCAGGCCCAGACCGAACGCGATCGCCGGTTGAAAAGGCGCGCCGTTGACGTAGGTCGTGAACTGCTTGACCGCGATGACGGCGTCGACGAGCTCGGCGGGTCCGCTGATCCAGCCGACCTTCCAGCCGGTGAGGCTGAACGTCTTGCCGCCGCTTGAGATCGTGAGGGTGCGTTCGCGCGCCCCCGGCAGCATCGAGATCGGGAGGTGCTCGACGGTGCCTGCAGCGTCGCTGAACACGAGGTGCTCATAGACCTCGTCGGTGACGATGAGGGCGTCGTGCTCGTGGGCGAGTTCCACGATGAGTTCGAGAGTTTCGCGATCGAGCACGGTGCCGGTCGGATTGTGGGGCGAGTTGATCAAAATGATGCGGGTTCGGTCGGTCACGGCGTCCCGCAGCTCGTCGAGGTCGGGCCGGAAGTCGGGCGCTCGGAGCGGAACGGTCACGTGCACGCCCCGCGCCAGCGCGATCATGGCGGCGTACGAGTCGTAGAAGGGCTCGAAGGTGACGACCTCGTCGCCGTCGTCGAGCAGGGCGAGCAGGGTCGCGGCGATCGCCTCGGTCGCCCCGGCCGTGACGAGGACCTCGCGACCAGGGTCGAGCCGAATGCCGTAGAACCGCTTCTGATGCTCGGCGATGGCCTGACGCAGCTCGGGGATGCCGCGTCCTGGCGGGTACTGGTTGTGGCCCGCGTCGATCGCGTGCTTGGCGGCGTTCCGCACGGACTCGGGACCGTCCTCGTCGGGGAAGCCCTGCCCGAGGTTGATCGCCCCCGTGCTCGCCGCCAGCGCCGACATCTCGGCGAAGATGGTCGGCCGGAGCTCCCCGTCGTCGGCCAGCAGCATCGCCCCGCGGGCGGCGCGGGCCCAGGCTCCGGAAACGCTCATGCATGTCACGGTACCGGGTGGAGCGTGGCGGGGTGGGCGGGGGCGGGGGGCTCTCGTCCTTCACAGGGCGTCGAGCGTCGAGGCGTGCTTCCCCCTGTGGATTCCGGATGCCGCGATCCGCGCGGGTGCCCTACCGTCATGGGTATGCGCACCGGCCCCCTCCTCCTCGTGGTGGCTGTGCTGCTCGCGCTCGCCGGGTGCGTCCCGTCGGATCCGCGCGCGACCGCCGCGCCGACCACGAGTGCGACGCCCGTGTTCGCGTCGGACGCGGAGGCGCTGGCGGCAGCCGAGAAGGCATACGCGGCGTACCTGAAGGTGTCGGATGAGATCGCTCATGATGGCGGGGCAAACCCTGAGCGGTTTTCGTCTACGGTAACAAAGGCATGGCTGCCCTCCGAGATTGACTCTGCGGAGCAGCTTGCGAAGTCTGGCAGACGTCAGATCGGTTCAACCAGCTATTCGTCGCTAGAAGTTCAGCAGTATGTTGCCGGACCTGGCACTCCGATACTCGTCGCGTACACGTGCCTGAATCTTTCGGGAACTCGAGTGCTCGACTCAAATGGGACTGATGTCACTCCAGCATCAAGGCGTCTGATCCAGCCGGTGGTGGTCAATTTCAAGCTCAACGCGATCACGTTTTTAGTGGACAAGAACGAGCCATGGTCCGGTTCAGACTTCTGTTAGTCATCGGCTTGAATCTGGCAGCCGCCTTGTTACCGATCGCGAGCCATGAGTCGAATGGCTGCACAGTTATCCAG
>JALYHS010000211.1 GCA_030776385.1 Actinomycetota bacterium | reverse complement strand
GGGATCGGGGGATCCTGCGTCATCGACATGTCGTGTGGGCGGAGCAACTGTTCGGGTGTTGCTCCCCCCACACGACCAACTATGAGCCTCGCACCGGCGGTGAGCCCCCCTCTCGACAACGGCACTGATATCTGCCAGTATCGCGCGAACCCTCGACGAACAGGATGAGACGATGACCTCCACTGCGGGTAAAGCGGCCCGGACAACGCGCAACAGTCGGCCGCTGCACTTCTTTGCCAGGCTCGGGTATGCCGTGAATGGACTTCTCCACGCACTGATCGGAATCATCGCTATCGGAGTCGCAGTCGGCGTCGGTGGCGAAGCCGATCAGTCCGGCGCTCTGTCCGCGTTGGCCGGAACGCCCGGCGGGGTGTTCATCCTCTGGGTGGTATTTGTCGGGCTCACCGCGCTGGGCGTCTGGCTGATCCTGAACGCCTTCCTCACTCCGCCTTTCGACAAGAAGAAGCGTGTCGCGCACTATGCCTCCGAACGGTAAAGGCATCGTTTACCTCGCAGTGGCCGCGACCACACTGACCTTTGCGCGGGGCGGCACCACGAACAGCGATGCCGCCAGCAGTCAGGTCAGTGCGAGCATTCTGTCGATGCCCGGCGGTACCTTTTTGGTGGTCTTGATCGGCGTGTTGATTGTTGGTATTGGCGTGTACTTCATCGTCAAAGGCGTCACTCAGCGTTTCAAGCGCGATCTCAATCTGCCGTCGGGCACCGCGGGGAAGGCCACGGTCGCCCTCGGGGTGTTCGGGTATGTGGCGAAGGGCATCGTCCTCGTGGTGGTCGGCATCCTCTTCTGTGTCGCCGCGGCCACCCTCGATCCTTCCAAGTCGTCCGGCCTCGACGGAGGGCTCAAGACCCTCGGATCACTGCCGTTCGGCATGGTGCTGCTGATCGTCGTCGGTCTGGGGCTGATCGCCTATGCGATCTACAGCTTCGTCCGCGCGCGCTACGCCCGGCTATAACAGCCAGGGTGTCGCCCCCTCCTCAGGACTGCACGCGCACGGTTCGCCATGTGTCGAGGGGTGAGGGACCCAAGGATCACGAGCGAAAACGTCTTTCGCGTCGGACGGACTAATCCTGTGACAAAAGATCGCTACGATTCCATGGTGCTCGAGCCCGCCGGAAAAACACCCTGCGCAGCCTTCCGTCGCTCGATCGGTGCCAACTTTGTTGACCAGAGTGGTTGTCGCCAGAATGCCAGCACTATGACCGACGCAGACTCTTGCGGATAGACGTGAATCTCGCACTGTGCGGGATCGCGGAACTGGCGAGCGATCGGATCGTGATCGCTGACGACACCTTCCTTCGATGGCTGGGCAAGTCGCAGAGCGAGGTAGTGGGTCGGCGAATGAATGACTTGGTTCCACCGCGCGTTGCGGATTTTCTCGAAGAACTCAAATCTGGGCCTCGCGCAGAGCGAATCCTGCTCGAACCGGGAGGAGCGTTCCCGTCTGCGGTGAGATTCGAACTCGTCGAAGACGGGACTGATGACTACCTACTCGCTGGCTACGACGTCTCGATCATGCAGTCGGAGATCGACATTCTCGAACATGCTCAACGCATGTCGGTTCGGGAAAGTGAGCGACTGCAGCTGCTCTTGGAAGCCTCGGTTGCATTCGCCGACGCGCTCACCCTGGAAGAACTCGGCCCCCTCGTTGCCGAGGCGGCGCGAAAGTCGTTCCGCGCCTCTGCTGCAAGTGTGCACATTCTCGAAGACGGCGGATACCGGATGCTGGCAGGCGAAAATCCGCTGCTCGAGTTCTGGCCCAATGACGCGCCGCGACCCGGGGCTCGAACTGTCGAGATCGGCAACGTCTTACAGATCACCAGTCCGGAACAGGCAGAAAAAATTCTTACTGGTATTGGCGAGAGCTACCGACTCGCCGGGGTGCACGCCACGCTCGTCGCGCCCATCGTCGAGCAGGGGACGCCGATCGGAGCGCTCGCCTGCTACTTCGATCACGAGAGACATTTCGACGAGCAAGCCGAGCCTCTCGCTCGTGCGCTCGCGCAGCAAGCGGCGCAAGCGTTCGTCCGAATCAAGCTCGGTGGCGAGCTTCGCCATCGTGTCATGCACGATGAAATCACCGGCTTGCCCAATCGTCGCCTTTTTGAAGAACAAATCAATGCGGCCCTTCGCGGTCGACAAAAATCGGTCGCGGTCTTCTTCATCGATCTTGACCGTTTCAAACCCGTCAACGATGAACTCGGGCACGCATTCGGAGATGCGCTCCTAGCCCAAGTCGGGGAGCGTCTTCAAAGCGTATTTCGAGAGGAGGACCTCGTGGCCCGCTACGGGGGCGATGAGTTCATTGCGGTATGTGGGGCCACCGACCACCGCACTGCTGTGCGAATCGGGGAGCGAATCCGCGAAGCGATCGCCCAGCCGTTCACTGGCCTACCCACCACTTTTGAGATCACCGCAAGCGTCGGCGCTGTCCTCAGCCCGGCATCGGACGAGATGTTCATCGAAGGCCTAATCCGACTCGCCGATCGCGCCATGTACACGGCCAAAGCCGCAGGCGGAAACAGAGTCCACTTCGTCCAGGACTGAGGCGAACAGCTCTGAGCCCTTAACCTGGATCCACCGATGGGCGTTGGGTTGGGGTCGGCGCGTTAACGGAGAATGCCTTTCTCATCAGGGAAAATAGAGCTTGTCGAAGGACCTATTGACCCGAGAAGGAAGGCATCTCGTAGGTGCAAGTTTCTCACGCCGCTAAGGCTGCTGTCGCATCATTCGATGACCCGAACCTTGTGTCGTCCGTCGGCCTCCTGCCGATCATGCGCCTGGCCGAGAACGCGGGCCTTCGCGATCTCGCCGACACCTGGTTGAGTGTCCCGACTGACAAAGGTGCAAACGCCGGCACGAAAGTCTCCTCATTGGTGGCGGGGATGGTGGCCGGGGCGGACTCGATCGATGACATGGCGTTGCTGCGCCACGGTGGGATGGCCAAGCTCTTCGCCTCCTGTTATGCCCCGTCGACGTTGGGGTCGTTCCTGCGCTCGTTCACCTTCGGCCATGTCCGACAACTCGACGCCGTCGCCGCCCGGGTGCTCGTGAACCTCGCCCACGAAGCACCCGTCGTTCCGACGCCTACTGACAACGGGTTGGTGTTCGTCGATGTCGACGACACCATCATCGAAGTGCATGGGCATCAGAAACAGGGCGCCGGGTTCGGCTATTCCGGTGTCCGCGGCATCAACGCTCTCCTCGCGACCGTGTCCACCAGCACGAGCGCGCCAGTGGTCATCGCACAACGCCTGCGGAAGGGCGCGTCCGGGTCACCGCGCGGTGCTGCCCGGATCGTCGCCGACGCACTCAAGACCGTCACCCGCATCCCCGGGACATCCACGGCGCCGGTATTGTTGCGGGCCGATTCGGCGTATTACGGCTTCCAGGTGGTGAACGCGGCCCTGCGCGCCGGGGCGGATGTGTCGATCACGGCCCGGCAAGACCCAGCCGTGAAGCGCGCGATCAGCACCATTGCGGAGGATGCGTGGACTCCGATCGAATACACCGACGCGATCTTCGACGAGGCGACCCGGGCCTGGATCTCTCGGGCCGAGGTCGCGGAGGTGCCGTTCACCGCGTTCACCTCCCGGGCCAAGAAAGACCACGTCCCGGGGCGTCTGGTCGTGCGGCGCATTCCCGAGCTGAACAAGAAGGACGTTCAGCACCCGACCCTGTTCGACACCCACCGTTTCCACGCCTTCTTCACCACCAGCACCCTCGACACGGTCACCGCGGACCAGGTCCACCGCCGGCACGCGATCATCGAACAGGTCAACGCCGACCTGAAGCGCGCAGCTCTGGCGCACCTGCCCTCGGGGATCTTTACCGCGAACGCCGCCTGGCTCGTCCTCGCCGTCATCGCTTTCAACCTCACCCGCGCCGCCGGCACCATTGCTGGCGCCGTCCTGGCGAAAGCGACCACCGCAACGATCCGCCGGAAGATCGTCACCATCCCTGCCAGGGTCGCGTCCTCCGGACGCCGCATCCGCCTGCACCTGCCCCACGCCTGGCCCTGGGAAACCGCCTGGACGGTGTTGTTCGCTCACACCACCGGGCCACCCCGAGGCTGACCCATCCGTCCAACCAGCCAATAGGCGCGAGCAGAACCCTCAGTGGAACACCACGGGCAGCAAGGCCCGCAGCACCGCCACGCCCAGCAGCAGCGCCAAGCTCACCCCGCCCGCGACCCACCCTCACCCAAGAACATCGGTGGATTCAGGCTAAACACGGCCGATTCGACATGTCGCCAACCGTCGTTCCTCAGGCATTGTGTCAACGCTGCGCTCCTGCAGCCATCATGAGCCACTGGCGGCTCGCTATCGACAAAGTCGCTGAAAGGACCCTGACGTCATACCGGCGGCGCCGCGCCTCACTCGAGTTTCTTTGCGCGAGCGCACGCGACAGGCCACGGAGCACACGTCCGCGTAGAGCGCAGAGTCGAACTGAGACAAGAACCGCTTCGAACCTGAGCGACCGGTCCCTCTAGGGTGGAATCCATGGCCGCCCCCGCGAAGGCTCCCAGCCCCCTGGTTCAGCGCATCACCGCCGTCGTCGAGCGCGTGAACAAGCTCAAGCCCGTGCGAGTCTTCCTCAACTATGCGCAAGGCCA
>JALYHS010000210.1 GCA_030776385.1 Actinomycetota bacterium | reverse complement strand
TCGGCCGTGGAGGCGATCCTGGACCACGCGATTCAGCTGTTCGGCGGCGCCGGCGTCTCGGACGACACCCCGCTCGCCGAGATGTGGGCCGCCGCCCGCACGCTGCGGCTGGCCGACGGTCCTGACGAGGTGCACCGGATGTCGCTGGGCCGCGCCGAGCTGGCGCGCTAGCCGCGCGCAGCCCCGCCGCGATGCCCAATCCGGGCGAGTTCGGCTTCTCCGGGCGTCCGCGCTCGCCCGTTTCGGCCGAACTCGCCCGGATTCGGGCTCTAGACGATCGACCCCATCGACGCACCGCCGTCGATGACCAGGTTCTGCCCGGTGATCCAGGCCGCGTCGTCGGAGAGCAGGAAGGCGACCGGCCCCGCGATATCGGCGACCTCGCCCAGACGCGCGAGCGGGTACTGCGCGGCGGCCTCGACCTCGCGTCCGTCGTAGAGGGCCTTCGCGAAGTCGGTCTTGATCACGGCGGGGGCGACCGAGTTGACGCGGATGCCCGGCGCGAGTTCGGACGCGAGCTGCAGGGTCAGGGTGATGAGCGCGCCCTTGGTGACGCCGTAGAACGCGATGCCCGCCGCCGCCGCGACGCCGGCGATGGATGAGATGTTCACGATCGACGAGCCGGCGGGCATCAGGCCCGAGGCGACCGCGCCGCGCGCCCACTCGAGCGTCGCGATGACGTTGACCTCGAAGGTCTTGCGCATGACGTCGGCTCCGACGTCGGCGAGCGAACCGTACGCCGGGTTGATTCCGGCGTTGTTGACCAGATGGTCGAGGTGTCCGAAGCGCTCCTCGATCCGCGCGAAGACGGCGGCGCGGTGATCCGGGTCGTCGGAACGCCCGGCCACGCCGACAGCGTTCGGCCCAAGCGTCGCGACCGCGGCATCCAGCGCCTCCTGCTTGCGCGCGGTGACGACCACCGAGCCGCCCTCGTCGACGATGCGCTGCGCTATCGCGAGGCCGATGCCGCGACTCGCGCCGGTGATCAGGGCGACCTTGCCCTCGAAACGGTTCATGCCATCCAGACTAGGCAACCCGCGGACTACGCCACTGCAGCCGCAGCCCGAGCCGCCTCGGCCGACTCGGCCGCGAGCGCCGCCGTGGCCTTCGCCTTCGCCTGCTCGAGCGTCACGCCCGCGAGCTCCGTGCGCACATCGGCGAGCGCCGCCGGAGTCATCGAGAGGGTCGTCGCGCCGAGTCCGACGAGCACGACGGCGAGTTGCGGGTCTGCCGCAGCCTCACCGCAGATCCCGACCGGCTTGCCGTTCGCGGCCCCGGCATCGCCGAGAAGTTTCACCAGGCGAAGGACGGCTGGATGCCACGGGTCCTGGTACGAGGCGACCGTGCCGAGCATCCGGTCCGCGGCCAGCGTGTACTGGGTGAGGTCGTTGGTGCCGATGCTGACGAAGTCGGAAATCGGGGCGACCTGGTCGGCGACCAGCGCGAGCGAGGGCACCTCGGCCATCACGCCGACCGTCTTCAGCCCGAGCTCTTTACCGTACTCGACGAAGTAGCGCGTCTCACCGGCATCCGCGACCATCGGGGCCATCACCCAGAGGTCGGCCTCGGTCACATCTTGCGCATTCTTGAGCGCCTGCAGCTGGTCGGTGAGGATCTGCAACTTGGCTCGCAGTGCGCGAAGTCCGCGGACGCCGAGCGCCGGATTCTCCTCGTGCGCGTCGTTGAGGAACGCGAGCGGCTTGTCCGCGCCTGCGTCGAGCGCGCGCACGACGACCTTCTTGCCCGGGAAGTGCGACAGCAGCTCGATGTACTGCGCTTGCTGGTCCGCTACGGTCGGCGCGGTCTGCGCATCGAGGAAGAGGAACTCAGTGCGGAACAGCCCGACGCCCTCGGCCCCGAGGGCCACCGCGGCGGCCGCATCCTTCGGCGATCCGAGATTCGCGAGCAGCGGGATCTTCGTCCCATCAGCCAGCGCGCCGTCGGTGATCGGAGCGGCGGCCTGAGCGGCTCGGTCCGCGATGCGCTTCTCGGCATCCGCGACCTGCCCGGCACTCGGATCGACAGTGACGAGGCCGGATGCCGCATCCAGCACGACGCGCGTGCCGTCGGCGATCGCGGCATCCGCTCCCACACCCACGATGGCGGGAATGGACTTGGAGCGGGCGAGGATCGCGGTGTGGCTGGTCGGACCGCCGTCGCGGGTGATGAGGCCGAGCACCTTGTTGAGGTCGAGGAGCGCCGTGTCGGCCGGAGCGAGATCGCGAGCGATCAGGATGAACGGCGTGTCGGACTCCGGAACACCGGGTACCGGAACACCACGCAGCTGCGCGATGATCCGCTGGGAGACATCGCCGAGATCCGTCGCGCGCTCGGCCATGTAGCCGCCGAGGGCGATGAGCTGCTCTTGAAAGGAGCGGAACGCCTCGAAGACCGCGCGCTCGCCGGTCGTCCCCGCGTCGATGCGCGTGTTGACGTCGTCGGCCAGCATCGGATCCTGCGCCATCTGGATGGCGGCCTCGATGACCTCCTTGCCGGCCCCGTCTGCCTTCTCCGCGCGGGCCTGCAGCTCGCTCGCGGCGGCCGCCACGGCCAACGACACGGCGGCTTTCTCGGCGGCGGCGTCACCCCCGTGCTTCTGCTCCGCCGGCTCCGGAAGGGGCTCAGGCATCGTCAACACCGGACCGACGGCGACGCCGCGACCCACACCGACTCCGTGCAATTCGAGGGGACTGTGCTCCATCGCGCGCCATCCTTCCGGGGGTAAGACCACGGTCAGCCTAGTGCGTTGCCTGTGAGCTCGTCCGGGGCTCCGTGGCCGCCCCTAGGGTGGAATCCATGGCCGCCCCCGCGAAGGCTCCCAGCCCCCTGGTTCAGCGCATCACCGCCGTCGTCGAGCGCGTGAACAAGCTCAAGCCCGTGCGAGTCTTCCTCAACTATGCGCAAGGCCA
>JALYHS010000209.1 GCA_030776385.1 Actinomycetota bacterium | reverse complement strand
CCTCAACACCTGCGACTCCGCGTGGCGCGGGCTGTCGCTGACCATGCCGCTGAAGCGTGAAGTGCTCCCGATGTTGCAGTCGCGCACCGAGCTGGTCGGGGTGGTGGGCGCGGCGAATACGGTCCTGTTCGACGCGGATGGCGGTCTCCACGGTTTCAACACGGATGTCGCGGGCATCGTCGCCGCGTTCGCCGACCACGGCGTGGCGAGCCTCGAGAGCGTGCAGATCCTCGGCGGGGGAGCCACCGCCGCCTCCGTGCTTGCCGCCGTGGCGCAGCTCGGGGCGACGCGCGCGCTCGTGTCCGCACGCGATCCGCAGAAGGCCTCCGCGCTCGAACCGCTGGCGGCGGCACTGGGCATTCAACTCACCATTCGCCAACTCGGCGTCATGGACCGTTCCCTGATCGTGCCGAGCGCCGTCATCTCGACAGTGCCGGGAGCTACTGAGCACGGCATGGTCTATCCCGAGGCCGTACGAAACGGCGCGGTGCTGCTCGACGTGGCGTACGAGCCGTGGCCGAGCGAGTTGGCCTCGGCGTGGACGGCTGCAGGCGGCACGGTGGTGAGCGGGCTCGAGATGCTGCTGCACCAGGCGATCGGCCAGGTGCGCATCTTCGTGACCGGCGTCGAGGGCGGCCAACTTCCGCGTGAAACCGACGTCGTGGCGGCGATGCGGAACTCGGTCGGGCTCGGGTCCGGCGAGTCCCGTGCGCACGCGGCCGGGTCTGCGCTCTGAAAGAATGGCAGCATGCTGCGATGGTTGACCGCCGGTGAGTCTCACGGACCCGAGTTGGTGGCCGTGCTCGAGGGACTGCCTGCCGGGGTGCCGGTCACGCGCGAACTGATCCAGGCCGATCTGGAGCGGCGCAAGCTCGGCTACGGCCGCGGCGCCCGCATGAAGTTCGAGCAGGACGAACTGAACTTCTCCGGCGGTGTGCGCCATGGTCTCTCGATGGGTGGCCCGATCGCTCTGCGCGTCGGCAACACGGAATGGCCCAAGTGGGTCGATGTGATGAGTGCAGAACCGGTGGATGCCGCGGTGTTCGAGACCGGGCGGGGTGCGGCCCTCACCCGCCCGCGTCCGGGCCACGCCGACCTCGTCGGCATGCAGAAGTACGACTTCGACGAAGCCCGTCCCGTGCTGGAGCGCGCGAGCGCCCGCGAGACCGCCGCGCGCGTCGCGCTCGGAGCCGTGGCACGGGCCTTCCTCGGCGAGCTCGGGGTCACGCTGGTGAGCCACACGTTGTCCATCGGTCCGGTACGGGTGCCCGAGGGCTCACCCCTGCCGCGCGTGGGCGACGTGGCGGCGCTCGACGCCGATCCGCTGCGCTGCTTCGACCCCGCGACATCCAGACTGATGGTCGCCGAGATCGACGACGCGCACGACACCGGCGACACCCTCGGTGGCGTGGTCGAGGTGCTGGCATACGGCCTTCCGCCGGGCCTCGGCAGCTACGTGCACTGGGATCGCCGGCTCGACTCGCAACTGGCGTCCGCTCTGATGGGCATTCAAGCGATCAAGGGCGTCGAGGTCGGCGACGGCTTCCTGACGACGACGCGGCGGGGGTCGGAGGCTCACGATGAACTGGTCGTGTCGTCGAGTGGCACCGATGACGGCCTCATCACGCGTCTCAGCGACAGGGCCGGCGGTACAGAAGGCGGGATGAGCACCGGAACGCTGTTGCGGGTCCGGGCCGGGATGAAGCCCATCGCGACCGTTCCACACGCCCTTCGAACCGTCGACGTAGCCACCGGTGAGGCCGCTGCCGCGCACCACCAGCGTTCCGACGTCTGCGCGGTCCCGGCTGCCGGGGTGGTCGCGGAGGCGATGGTCGCGCTGGTGCTGGCCAACTCGATGCTCGAGAAGTTCGGCGGTGACTCGGTCGGCGAGACGAAGCGCAACCTGGACGCATACCTCGCGGCGATTCCGAGCCCGCTTCGCAGCGCGGCGAATTCGGCGCCCGAGTGAGCGGGCTGCGCCGATGAGCGGGCTGCACCGATGACCGGCGGGCCGCCCGTCGTGCTGATCGGACCGATGGCCGCGGGCAAGACTCGGCTCGGCAAGCGCATCGCGCGCATCCTGGGGACCGGATTCCAGGACACGGACAAGATCATCGTCGCCGAGAACGGGCCCATCCCGGCGCTGTTCGACGAGCACGGGGAGGCGCACTTCCGCGAACTGGAACGTGACGCAGTGGCTCGGGCGCTCGCGACCGACGACGTCGTCGCACTCGGCGGTGGAGCCGTGCTTGCGCCGGAGACGCAGGCCCTGCTCGCCGCCCACCGCGTGGTGTTCGTCACCGTCACCGCCGAGGCGGTCGCCCCGAGGATCGCCGATGGACGCCGTCCGCTCGTGCGCGGCGGCCTCCCGGACTGGGAGCGGATCTACACCGAGCGCCGACCGATCTACGAACAGCTGGCACTCCTGACGGTCGACACCTCGCACCGTCCGATCGATGCCGTGGCGCAGGAGGTGGCCGAATGGTCGACGCAGACGGCCTGACCGGGACGACCAAGACGACCGGGACGACCGAAATCCCGGTCGCGGGAACGCCCGGCTACTCGGTGTTCGTGGGGCGCGGGCTTTACGCCCGGCTCGGCGAGTTCCTCGGCCCTCGGGTCAAGAAGGTTCTCATCGTGCACGCGCCGACGCTCGGTGCACGTGCCGAGGCCCTGCGTGTGCAGCTGAGCGAGCGGTTCGAGGTCGTGCTCGCCGAAATTCCGGATGCCGAGGCCGCCAAGCGCGTCGAGGTCGCCGCCTTCTGCTGGCAGGTCATGGGACAGACCGATTTCACCCGGTCCGACGCCGTGATCGGACTCGGTGGGGGAGCGACGACCGACCTGGCCGGCTTCGTGGCCGCGACGTGGCTTCGGGGCATCGACATCATCCAGCTGCCCACCACAGTGCTGGCTATGGTCGATGCGGCTGTCGGCGGTAAGACGGGCATCAACACGGCGGAGGGCAAGAACCTGGTCGGCGCCTTCTGGGCACCGAAGGCCGTGCTCTGCGACCTGGACGTGCTCGACGGCCTCAGCAAGAACGAGATCCTGGCGGGCTACGCCGAGATCGCGAAGGCCGGCTTCATCGCCGAGCCCGAGATCCTGGACACGATCGAGGCGGATGTCGATGCCGCCACCGATCCGACCACCCCCCAGTTCCGGCGCAACATGGAGCTCGCGATCGCGATGAAGGCGCGCATCGTCGGCGAGGACTTCACGGAGCAGGGGCTGCGGGAGATCCTCAACTACGGGCACACCCTCGGACACGCGATCGAGCACGCCGAGCGGTACCAGTGGCGGCACGGCGCAGCGGTCGCGATCGGCATGATGTTCGCCGCCGAGCTGTCCCGACTGACCCGCTCGCTCAGTGACGATGCCGTCGATCGGCACCGCCGCGTCCTGGATCTGTTGAGCCTGCCGACGACGTACCCAGCCGGACGCTGGCCGACGCTTCTCGCGACGATGAAGCGCGACAAGAAGGCCCGCGGTGATCTGCTGCGCTTCATCGTGCTCGACGACATCGGGCGCCCCACCACGCTGACCGGCCCCGAGGAGCAGCTGCTCTTCGCCGCATACCAGGAGATCAACGACTGACCCGCTGCCCTTGCTGGTCGAGTAGCGGCGCCGGCCGTACTTCGTGCTGGTCGAGTAGCGGCCACGCCGCGTAGCGAGACCCGGTCAGTCGAACCGCTTCTTCGCGAGCGACGGAAGATCCAGAATCCGCCCATCGACCAGCGCCTCACGTTTCGACCGAGACCATCCTTGAACCTGCTTCTCGCGCGCGGAGGCCTCGTCGATTCGATCGAACTCCTCGAACCAGATGAGCTCGACGGGCATGCGAGCCGAGGTGTAGGCGGAGCCCCGGCCGACGTAATGCTGCATCATCCTGTGGTCGATGTTGCGCGCACTGCCGACGTAGTAGCTTCCGTCGCCACAGCGCAGCATGTAGGCGGCGATCATTGGGCCAGCGTGCGCGAGGCGGCGTGAGGATGCTGGACTTCTCCACAGGTCTCGATACGGCGCTGCGCGCCTCGACCAGCGAGGGGCGATGCGCGCCTACTCGAGCGGCACGGGGCCGGTACTCTTGCCCCATGTCTCGCGTGCTCGTGCTCAATGGACCGAACCTCGGGCGGCTCGGCAGCCGCGAGCCGGACGTCTACGGGGCCCAGGATCTCAGCGCGCTCCGGGTGCTGATGGCCGAGCAGGCGGGCGCCGAGGTCGAGATCGATCTTCGCCAGACGGACGACGAGGCCGAGCTCATCCGTTGGCTCCATGAAGCCGTCGACACTTCGACCCCTGTGATCCTGAATCCGGCGGCGTTCACCCACTACAGCTATGCGCTGCGGGACGCCGCGGCACTCGTCACGAAGGCGGGCCTCCCGCTCGTCGAGGTGCACATCTCGAACCCGCATGCGCGCGAGGAGTTCCGGCACACCAGCGTCATCTCGGCCGTCGCGACCGGGGTGATCGCCGGGTTCGGGTTCGACTCGTACCTGCTTGCCCTCCGCGTGGTCGCGCCGGGGGCCTGACCCCTCCCGTACACTCGAACGGGCGCCCGAAGCGCCCGGGTCTCGACACGCCGCGACGCGGCTACTCGACCAGCGAGACGAACACGAACGGATTCTCACCCATGGCCTCCGACACCAGCGACATCAGGAACGGCGCGGTCCTCAACATCGACGGCCAACTCTGGACGAGCGTCGAATTCCAGCACGTCAAGCCCGGCAAGGGCGGTGCCTTCGTGCGCACCAAGGCGAAGAACATCATGAGCGGCAAGGTCGTCGACCGCACATTCAACGCCGGTACCAAGCTCGAGTTCGCCACGGTTGATCGCCGCGACTTCACGTACCTGTACCGCGACGGCGACGGCTTCGTGTTCATGGACGCCAGCGACTACGACCAGGTCACCGTGTCGAGCAAGGTCGTCGGCGACGCCGCCAATTACATGCTCGAGAACCAGACGGTGACGATCGCGACCAACGAGGGCGAGCCCCTCTACGTGGAGCTTCCGGCATCGGTGATCCTCGAGGTCACGTATACCGAGCCGGGCCTGCAGGGCGATCGCTCGAGCGCGGGGACCAAGCCGGCGACGCTGGAGACCGGCTACGAGATCCAGGTCCCGCTGTTCCTCGAGAACAACACCCGCGTCAAGGTGGACACCCGCACGGGCGACTACCTCGGCCGCGTCACCGACTAGCAGGCGGACGTCCCATGAGCGCACGTACCAAGTCGCGCAAGCGAGCCCTCGACATCCTGTTCGGCGCGGACCTCCGCGAACTTCCGATTGCCGGCCTGCTCGACGAGGAGGCCGCCCGCGCGGAGGCGAACCCGCAGCGTGAGTCGTCGTGGCCGTACGCGCGCGACATCGTCGAAGGCGTCGACTTGCATCTCGAGGACCTGGATGCCACGATCCGAGCGCATGCCGATGGCTGGCCGCTCGAGCGCATGCCCGTCCTCGACCGGGCGATCGCGCGCATCGGCGCGTGGGAGATCCTCTACAACGATGAGGTTCCGGACGGTGTGGCCATCGCCGAGGCCGTGGAACACGCCTCGCTCCTGAGCACCGAGGATTCCGCCGGTTTCCTCAATGGTCTGTTGGGCGCGATCGCGCGCGACAAGGCCGAGCAGACGGGCGCAGCGGAGCTCACCGACTAGTCCGGTCGGTCGGTGTCGATCGTCGCGAGGCGCTCCAGAGCGGCAAGCGCGTCGCGGAGAGCGGCGACCTCGTCCCTGTCCAGCTTGAGAAGCAGGTCGGCGAGCATCTCCGCACGCGCCGACCGGGCGCGCAGCACCTCGTGCTCACCGGCCCCGGTGACGTTGACGAGAATCGATCGACCGTCGCTGGCATCCGGGATCCGACTCACCAGCCCCAGCTTCTCGAGGTCGCGCAGGGTGCGTGTCATGGTCGGGGCGCTGACGAACTCTCGCTGAGCGAGGTCGCCGGGACGGATCGGACCGACCCGGTACATGGTGGCAAGCGCGTTGAGGTGACCCTGACCGAGACCCTTGCCCGCTGCCAGCATGCGCCGGTTGGCACGCCCGATGGCGAAGGAGAGCCCGCGGGACAGCGCCTCAATCGACGACGGTTGCGGCTCGGCCATTCCTCGAGGATATCCAGCTCTCGTCGCGTCCGACGGTCCTGCTACGCTGACGTCACCAAGGCATCCTTTAAATCCGTCCGGAGAGGCGGGGAA
This sequence comes from Actinomycetota bacterium, assembly GCA_030776385.1. GTDB lineage: Bacteria > Actinomycetota > Actinomycetes > Actinomycetales > Microbacteriaceae > Lysinimonas. The sequence continues at coordinate 2,801 of JALYHS010000209.1, read as the reverse complement.
GGAGGTCAGAATGGCTGCACGAACTGTGCTGCAGCAGGCTGACATCACGCGGGCGCTCACCCGCATCTCGCACGAGATCCTCGAGTCGAACCATGGTTCCTCCGGTCTCGTCCTCCTCGGCATTCCCACGCGCGGCGTGCTGCTCGCGCAGCGCATCGGTGCGATCCTCGACCAGCTCGAGCCCGGCGCTGACGAGGTCGGCTCCGTGGAGGTAGGTGAGCTCGACGTGACCATGTACCGCGACGATCTCGCCGGGCAGCCGACACGCACCCCGAGCCCGACCCGCGTCCCCGGCGGCGGCATCGATGGCAAGACCGTGGTGCTGGTCGATGACGTGCTGTACTCCGGTCGCACCATCCGGGCCGCCCTCGACGCGATCAACGATCTCGGCCGCCCGCGCGCGGTGCGCCTGGCCGTGCTGGTCGACCGAGGACACCGCGAGCTGCCGATCCGAGCCGACTTCGTGGGCAAGAATCTCCCGACCGCGGTTGCCGAGCGAATCAATGTGAAGCTGGTGGAGACCGACGGCGAGGATCTCGTCGCCATCGCCGACGGGGAGCCGGCCCGTCGCCCGGAGGGCGAAGCATGACGGGATTGAGGCATCTCCTGTCGGTGCGCGACCTCGATCGCGACACCGCAGTCGGCATCCTGGACCTTGCCGAGGACATGGCGGATGTCGCCACTCGTGCCGTCCCGAAGCTCCCGACCCTGCGTGGCCGCACGGTCGCGAACCTGTTCTTCGAGGACTCCACGCGTACGCGCCTGAGCTTCGAGGCCGCCGCCAAACGGCTCAGCGCCGACGTGATCACGTTCAGCGCGAAGGGCTCGAGTGTGTCGAAGGGCGAGAGCCTCAAGGACACCACCCAGACCATCGCGGCGATGGGAATCGACGCCGTCGTGCTGCGGCACGGGGCAAGCGGCGCCGCACGTGTGCTCGCCGACAGCAACTGGATCGACGCGGCAGTGATCAATGCTGGGGACGGGACACACGAGCATCCGACCCAGGGACTCCTCGACGCGTACACGATGCGTAAAACCCTGCACGGGGATGCGGCCCGCGGCAGGAGTCTGGATGGCCTGCGGGTCACGATCGTGGGCGACATCCTGCACTCTCGGGTTGCGAGGTCGAATGTCTGGCTGCTGCAGACCCTCGGTGCCAGCGTGCACCTGGTCGGACCGGAGACCCTCCTGCCGCTTGGCATCGACAGCTGGCCGGTGACGTGGGGGACCGACCTCGATGCCGCCCTCGCCGAGAAGCCGGGTGTGGTGATGATGCTGCGCGTTCAGACCGAACGGATGCACGCCGCCTTCTTCCCCCACGAGCGCGAGTACGCCCGGCAGTGGGGTCTCGACGACGCGCGATTGGGCCGGCTCACCCCGGATACGATGGTGATGCACCCCGGCCCGATGAATCGCGGGCTCGAGATCTCGTCGGCCGCCGCCGACTCACGCCGATCCGTCGTGCTCGATCAGGTTGCGAACGGAGTGTCGATCCGGATGGCTGTCTTGTACCTGGTGCTGAGTGGGAGCGGGGCTGGCGCATGACGCTCCTCATTGCGGGGGCTACCCTTCCCGACGGCACATCCACCGACTTCTTGGTCGATGGCGGGGTGATCATCGAACTCGGTTCGGGTCTATCGAAGGCGGGGGCAACCGTCATCGACGGGGCCGGCCTGCAAGCGCTGCCCGGACTTGTCGACCTGCACACCCACCTTCGCGAACCCGGCTTCGAGCAGAGCGAGACGGTGCTGACCGGGTCAAGAGCCGCCGCTGCCGGCGGTTTCACAGCCGTGCACGCGATGGCAAACACCTCTCCGGTCGCCGACACCGCGGGCGTCGTCGAACAGGTCGCCTCGCTCGGTGAGCAGCACGGCTACGTCACCGTGCGTCCGATCGGCGCAGTGACCGTCGGACTCGCGGGCGACCGTCTCAGCGAGATCGGCGCGATGGCCCAGTCCCGCGCGGCAGTGCGGGTATTCAGCGACGACGGGAAGTGCGTTTCGGATGCGCTGCTGATGCGGCGCGCTCTCGAGTACGTGAGCACATTCGGCGGGGTGATCGCGCAGCACGCCCAGGAGCCACGGCTCACCGAGGGCGCCCAGATGAACGAGGGCGCGCTGAGCTCAGAGCTGGGACTCGCCGGCTGGCCCGCCGTCGCCGAGGAGGCGATCATCGCGCGGGATGTCCTGCTCGCGCACCACGTGGGAGCCCGGCTGCATGTCTGCCACCTGTCGACGGCCGGGAGCGTCGAGGTGATTCGCTGGGCGAAGGCTCGCGGCATCCGGGTCACCGCCGAGGTCACCCCGCACCACCTGTTGCTCGACGAGCAGCTCGCGGTCGGCTACGACTCGCGGTTCAAGGTCAACCCGCCGCTCCGCCGCTCGGAGGACGTGCTCGCGCTGCGCGACGCTCTCGCCGAGGGGATCATCGACATCGTCGCAACGGACCACGCGCCGCATCCGATCGAGACCAAGGAGTGCGCATGGCAGGAGGCCAGCTTCGGCATGGTCGGCCTGGAGAGCGCCCTCAGCGTCGTCCAGGCAGCCGTCGTCGACAGCGGACAGCTCAGCTGGGACGACGTCGCGCGCGTGCTCTCCCGCACCCCGGCGGCCATCGGACAACTCGGCGGCTACGACGCACCGTTCACCATCGGCGCGCCTGCGAACTTCACCCTGATCGATCCGAATGCCCGCCGGGTCTTCGGTCTCGAGCAGCTGCGCGGGAAGGGCCTGAATACGCCGTACCTGGGTCGCGAACTTCCGGGACGGGTGGTGGCGACCGTCCACCGCGGAGTCCCGACC
>JALYHS010000208.1 GCA_030776385.1 Actinomycetota bacterium | reverse complement strand
GCGAGGAACAGACCGGCGCGACGCCGCATCCGCTTCATCGCGAGCAACTCGACCGACCCTTCGGAGCATCGACGGGCGGAGTGCTCATCCACTCCGATCGACTCCAGGCTAGGCGACCGCGGTATGCCGGTGTTCAGACGAGGGACCGTTCCTGCGGCCCGTCAGCCGGACTGCCGCCCGGACAGCCATCCCTACGGTGCGCGAGGCGGGACTTGAACCCGCACGCCCTTGCGAGCACTGGCACCTGAAGCCAGCGTGTCTGCCATTTCACCACTCGCGCGCAGTTTCCCGCCTGAGCGGGCAACTCAGCGAGACTACCATTCCCACCGCGCGACGTCATGCGGGCCCCCTCCTCACCTCCCGGAGGTTCGCCGACTAGCATCGACATGTTCTCCCCGCGCCTGTCCGGACCGCGGGTGTCCGTTTCGAGGGGTGGTCCCGTGGGGATTCTCGACAACTTCGAGAAGGGTCTGGAACGCGTCGTCAACGGAGCGTTCGCCAAGGCCTTCAAGAGTGGTCTGCAGCCTCTCGAGGTGACGGCGGCGCTGCGCCGTGAACTGGATACCAAGGCGGCGGTGGTCTCGCGCGACCGCATCCTGGTTCCCAACGACTTCGTCGTGCGACTCGCCCCCGGGGACTATCTGCGCATGACCGAGCTCGGGCCCGCGCTGATCGACGAGTTCATGCAGCTGGTCCAACGGCACGCGACCGCTCAGCACTACGCGTTCGCCGGCGGGATCTCGATCCGGCTGGAACGCGATCCGGCCCTCTCGGAGGGCGTTGTCCGCATCGACTCCGTCAACGTGAAGGGCGAGGTGGCCTGGACCCCCGTGCTCGACATCGGCGGCAAGCGCTACCCGATCACGAAGTCGCGCACCGTCATCGGCCGCGGATCGGATGCCGACATCACCCTCGATGACACCGGCACCTCCCGGCAGCACGTCGAGATCCTCTGGGACGGCAAGCGCGGCCAGGTGAGCGACCTCGGCTCCACGAACGGCTCGACTCTCAACGGGGAGCGCATCAGCAAGGCCCCTCTTCCGCCGGATTCGGTGATCGAGATCGGCCGCACGAAGATCGTGTTCCGCGTGCTTGCGCAGGCAGCGACCGTCGACCAGTTCGCCGAGCTGCGCACCGAACCTCCCGCCGGACCGCGAGACGCATGGCCCCCCTCGCCGGCGGATCGGCAGGGCCGTCCGTGAGCGAACTGACCCTTCTCGTCCTGCGGATCGCGTTCCTCATCCTGCTTTGGTTCTTCGTCTTCGTCGTCGTCTACGCACTTCGCTCCGACCTGTTCGGCCAGCGTGCGCGCAAGCTCCCCGCCTCCGCAGCAGGCGCAGGCGCGTCGTTTCCTGTCGCCGCCGCAGCCGCTGTCACGCCGGTCTCGACACGCTCGACCACCGGCTCGACCACCGCTCCCGCGACCGCGCCGATCTCGCGGCGGACCCCGCAGCCGGATGCCAATACTCCTCGGCGGCTGGTGATCACGTCGGGGCCTCGCGAGGGCATGGAGATCGATCTGCCACCCGAGCAGTTGACCATCGGCCGGTCGAGCGAGTCGGGCCTCGTCATCCGCGATGACTACACCTCGACGCACCATGCACGCCTGATGCTCTGGAACGATCAGTGGGTGGTGCAAGACCTAGACTCGACCAATGGCACGTTCCTGGCGGGGTCGCGCGTGATGCTCCCCACCCCCGTGCCTCCTGGCACGCCGGTCACGATCGGCACGACCAGCTTCGAGCTCCGGCGGTAAGCGGGTGGCTCCGACCCCCACGAGTGCGGCCGTCTCGCACGTCGGCAAGATCCGGTCCAACAACCAGGATTCCGGCTACGCGGGCGTGCACCTCTTCGTCGTCGCCGACGGCATGGGCGGTCACGCGGGCGGGGACGTCGCCTCGGCCATCGCCGCGAAACGAATCGCAGAAGCGGATGCCGCGTACCCCTCGGTGCGCGACGCCGAGTTCGCGCTGCAGCAGGCCCTGATCGCCGCCAACTCGATCCTCGCCGAGACAGTGTTCGAGCACAGCGAGCTCACGGGGATGGGCACGACGGTCAGCGGCATCCTGCGCGTCGGCGACCAGCTCGCGCTCGCCCACATCGGCGACTCGCGGGTGTACCGGTTCCGCGACGGCGAGTTCACCCAGATCACCGCAGACCACACCTTCGTGCAGCGCCTGGTCGACTCGGGGCGCATCACGCCCGAGGAGGCGGCCGTGCATCCGCGCCGCTCGGTGCTCATGCGCGTGCTCGGCGACGTCGACGCGGCGCCCGAGATCGACACGGCGATCTTCGACACGAAGCCCGGCGATCGCTGGATGCTGTGCTCAGACGGCCTGTCGAGCTACGTCGCCGACGACAAGATGTCCGCCATTCTCGGAACCGTGCACACCGCGCAGGGTGCCGCGGATCGGCTCGTCAAGGAGAGCCTCGACCATGGCGCCCCCGACAATGTGACCGTGATCCTCGTCGACATCGACGACAGCGACGGCACCTCGGGGATCGCCCCTGTTTTCGTCGGCTCCGCCGCGGTGCCGCTCAGCTTCGAGAGCGACGCCGCTCGACGTCCGATCCGTCTGCCGACGCTGCTGCTGCATCCGCTCAAGGCCACCCCCCCTGAGGACTCCCACTTCGAGCCGGAGGGTGAGGGCTACCTCGAGGAACTGATCGAGGAGGATCGCAAGCGCGCCCGTCGTCGCCGCATCATCTGGTTGGTCGCGCTCGTCTTCGCGGTCGCTGCCATCGTCGGCGGGGTGTTCGCGGCGTACAGCTGGACCCAGTCCAAGTACTACGTGGGCGACGAGAAGGGCCGGGTCGCGATCTACCAGGGCGTGCAGCAGAACATCGGCCCGATCTCCCTCTCGAGCGTGTACCAGTCGACGGCGATCACGGTCTCGTCGCTGCCGGCCTTCCAGCGGCAGAGCGTCGAGACGACGATCCCGGCTGACAACCTGCGCGACGCCTTGAACATCGTCGACCGATTGTCGACAGCGGCGGGCAACTGACCATGGCGGTCATCGACGCGGGCCCGCGTTCCACCTTCACCGGCACGATCCGCGTGCGGTTGCGGGCACCGGCGAGACGGCGGAACCTGGAGCTCTTCCTGCTGGTTGGGGCGCTCATCCTCTCGGGCGGAGCGCTCGTGCTCGTCGAACTCGGCGCGTTGGGACGGGTGGGCGGGACGCTTCTCGTGTTGGAGGGCGGGCTCGCCATTCTGGTGCTGCTCGGGCACATTGCAGCGCGGGTCTTCGCACCGGATGCCGACCCCTTCGTCTTCCCGGTCGGCGTGCTGCTGAACGGCATCGGCATCGCCGAGATCACGCGCATCGACATTGAGAAGGGGCTGAACGGCTGGGGCGCGGCGGGCGTCCGCCAGATCGTGTGGACCGCGATCGCCCTGATCGTCGCCTTCGCAGTGCTGGTGCTGATCCGCAACCATCGGGTGCTGCAGCGGTACCGCTACATCGCGATGTTCAGTGCGATCGTGCTGCTGCTTCTGCCCGCCCTTCCCGGGATCGGCCGCACCATCTCGGGCGCCAGGGTGTGGATCGCGATCGGCCCGTTCTCGTTTCAGCCAGGCGAGCTGGCGAAGATCGCGCTCGCCATCTTCTTCGCCGGATACCTGGTCACCGCGCGCGACTCGCTCTCGCTTGTCGGTCGCACCTTTCTCGGGATGCGGTTCCCGCGAGTCCGGGATCTCGGCCCGATCGT
>JALYHS010000207.1 GCA_030776385.1 Actinomycetota bacterium | reverse complement strand
GCCGGAGAGGCTGGGCAGCTCTCGATTCGCGAAGTCGGCCACACCGGCCGTGCGCATCGCGTCGTCGACGATCCTCGCCGCCGCGGCATCCCGTCCCGAGAGGGTGCTCTCGTGCGGGGTGCGTCCGAGCCCGACGACGGCGCGCACCGTCAGCGGAAGCTCCGTCGAGGTCTCCTGCTCGACGAAGGCCAGACGCCGGGCGCGCTCGCGGCGGTGCATGGTCAGCACGTCCTGGCCCGCGAAGACGACCGAACCGGATGCCGGCCGCTCCACTCCGGCGACGGCGCGAAGCAGTGTCGACTTGCCCGCGCCATTCGGGCCGAGCAGTGCCGTCACGGCGCCAGCAGGAGCCTCGAAAGTGCCGGCATCCACCAGGGTGGCCGTGCCGACGCGCACCGTGAGGTTCGCGACCGCCAGCCCCGGCTCGGCGGGGTTCACGCCCAGAATCATGCCTCGCTCCGTCGCCGGGCCAGCAGGATCGCGAACACCGGCGCCCCGATCAGCGCGGTGACGATGCCGACCGGCAGTTCGCGCGGATCGAAGACGGTGCGGGCGGCGGTATCGGCCCAGATCAGGAAGATCCCGCCGACGAGCGCCGAGAGGGGGAGCAGCGGGCGGTTGCTCGGTCCCACGATCAGCCGCACGGCGTGGGGGAGCACCAGCCCGACGAAGCCGATCGAGCCGCTCACCGACACCAGCGCGCCGGTCAGCAGCGCGCTGGCGCCGAGCAGACCCCAGCGCACCGTGCTCACCGAGAAGCCGAGGGAGGCGGCCGTGGTGTCCCCGAACGCGAAGGCATCGAGCACGCGCCCGGAAAGTGCCAGGGGGATGCCGATGATCACCATCGCGCCTAGCGCGATCGCAACCTGCGGCCAGCGGGCACCGGCCAGTGACCCGAGCAGCCAGTTCAGGACGTCGCGATACGAGTCCCCGGTGGCGGCCCAGAAGATCACAAAACTCGTGAGCGCGGCGGCCAGCGACGAGACCGCGACCCCGGCGAGCACGGTACGAGTGGGGGTGATGCGCCCGAGCGAGCTGGCAAGCGTGAGCGTGGCAATGAGGGCGAGGATCGCACCCCCGAAGGCGGCGACCGGCAGCAGCAGGGGCAGGCCGAACAGGGTCAGGCCGAGCAGCAGCACGCTGACAGCGCCGAGCGAGGCTCCGGATGACAGCCCAAGCAGATACGGATCGGCCAGCTGATTGCGGGTGAGGGCCTGCATCACGCCCCCGACCAGCGCGAGACCTCCGCCCACCGCAGCGGCGGTCAGGACCCGGGGGAGCCGCAGCTGCCAGACGATCCCGTCCCGGAGAGGATCGAGCGGCGAGGTGCCGATCCCCAGATGCGCGAGCACACTTCGGATCACGTCGGGCACCGCGAGCGGCGCTGGGCCGATCGTTGTCGCCACCGCGATCGAGAGCAGCAGGGCGATCGCGAGCGCGAGGCCCCACGTCCAGGAGCGGACGCGCGTGCCCCTGGCCGCCCGCGTCCCACTCCTGTCCGACACGGTCACGGGATGTTCAGGGCCTTCAGCTGCGTCTGAATGGAGGCCGCGGCATCCACCGTTCGAACTCCCGCCTCACTCGCGGGGAAGGGGATCGTAATGAAGCGGTGCTTCTTCACCGCGGTCAGGTTCAGGGTCGCCGGGTTGGTCTCAAGCGACTGGATCTTGCTCGCCGCGGTGTTCCAGCTCGCATCGATCAGGATGATGACATCCGGGTTGTCGGCGACGATCGACTCCCAGCCGAGCGATGTCCAGGTCTGCTTCACGTCGGCCGCCACGTTCTTCAGTCCGACGGTCTCCATGACCAGTTCCGGAGCTCCGGTGCCTGCACCGACGTACGGGGTGTCGGTGCCCGATGAGTACCAGAGCGCAGACAACCCCTTCGTGCTCTTCGCCTTCGTCACCACGGCGAGTTCGGCCTTCTGCTGGGCGATCAGCTTCGCCGAGCTGACGTGGAAGATGTCGGCGACCTGGCCGATCTCGCCGAAGATGTCCGAGAAGGCGAGTTTGGCGGGGGCGCCGGTACTGCGGCAGGCGGCGGGCTGCACATAGCTGCCGATTCCGAGGCTGGTGAGTTCGGCCCGGGTGCCCGCCTGATCGGCCGAGAAGGCGGACTCCCAGCCGGAGTAGACGAAGTCGGGCTCCAGCGTGAGCATCGCTTCCTCGCTCGGCATGAAGTCCGAAATGGTATGGAGTTTCGCGGCCTGAGCGGCCCATTTCTCGGGCACAGGGCCGTCCTGGAAGGCGGTGCCGACGATCTTGTCGCCCAATCCGAGCGCGAGCAGGATCTCGGTCGAGGTCGACTTGATGCTCACCACCCGCGTCGGCGCCTTCGCGAAGGTCTCCGAGGTGTCGCAGTTCTGCAGCGTGATCGCGGAAGCCGAGGAGGGCGCGGTCGCGGGGGCGGCGGTCGAACCGGCCGGACTCGCGGATGCCGTGCTGCAGCCGGTGAGCACGAGGGCCCCGACTGCCAGGGCCGCGGCGAGAGCGAGAGGGCGGGAGCGAAGGGAACGGGTCAAGGCTGTCTCCAGGGGCGCGCAGAACGGGGCGGAAGTGCGGGCTCGTGGGGCCCGCCGCGGCCGAGCCGCTCAAGAAGGAGCGACGCACCAGGGCAATGCAGCCCGGGGGACCTGACGGTGTCGAGCCTATCCAACCCTCGCGCCGGAGACCGGCCAGCCGTCACGTCGGAGACCGCCACCTTGGCGAACCGTCAGACTGGGGGCATGAAGTGGACGGTCATCATCCCGGTGAAGCCGGCCGCGTCCGCCAAGTCACGGCTGGGCCTCGGCCCGGAGTTGGCGCGCGCAATCGCTCTCGACACCGTCGCCGCCGTCGTCGCCTGCGAGGCGGTCCTCCGGGTCATCGTGGTGACCGCCGACGCCGGATTCCAGCCTCCGGGTGCCGAGATCGCGCTCGAGGAATCGCCGGAGGGCATCGACGCCGCCGTCCGCACCGGCGCCTCGCTCG
>JALYHS010000206.1 GCA_030776385.1 Actinomycetota bacterium | reverse complement strand
CGCCTCGGTGATGCCGAACATCATCCACGGCCACACGAACGCGATCTCGATCGTGATCGGCGAGAAGGCCGCCGACCTGATCGCGCACTCCATACTGACCTCGCCGCCCGTCGGAACCTCGCTCGTCGAGCCCGTCGAGACCCGCCCTTGAGCTCCCCGCATCGGTCGGTTCTCATCATCGGCGCCTCGAAGGGACTCGGCCAGGCGCTGGCCGCGCGGTACCTCGAGCTCGGATCCCGCGTGGTGGCGACGGTGCGCGGCGAGGCGCGCACGCCGCTGCACGAACTGCTCGCGACATCCACCGCTGCTGACAATCTCGAGATCGAGCACGTCGACATCACCGAGGCGGATCAGGTGGATGCTCTGCGCACCCGCCTCGACGGCCGCCGGTTCGATCTGCTGTTCGTGAATGCGGGCGTGACGTCCAGCCCGGAGGAGACCACTGCGACGGTCACCACCGAGGAGTTCACGCGTCTGATGGTGACCAACGCACTCAGCCCATTGCGGGTGATCGAGACACTCGGCGACCTGGTCCCGCCGGAGGGGACCATTGCCGTGATGTCGTCCCGCCAGGGCAGCATCGCCGCCAACACGCGCGGAGGTTTTGAGATCTACCGAGCCAGCAAGTCGGCGCTGAACCAGTTGATGCGAAGCTACGCCGCCCGCCACGCCGACGACCCGCGCACGCTGATCCTGATGGCGCCGGGCTGGATCAAGACCGACCTGGGTGGCGAGAATGCGCCGCTGACGATCGATGAGAGCATCCCGAGCGTGGTCGCCACACTCGACGCGCAGCACGGAGCGGGTGGGCTGCAGTTCCTGAGCTACCTCGGGGAGACGGTGCCCTGGTGAGCTTCGGCTGACCCCTGCGTGCGTTTCGCAGTCCAGCTGCTCTGCATGACATCCCGCGCTCCCTCGAGGCGGTGACGGCATCCCGATCCGGCGACGCGAGCCAAGCGGTCGCGACCAAGTTGGGCACGGTTCTCGGCGGAAGGCCTAGCCGAGCATCCCCAGCTCCCGCATGCTCTCGACCGTCTCGACGATCGTCTGCTCGGCGGGCCGGTACGTCATTCCGAGTTCGGCCTTCGATCTGTCGTTGTGGATCACCAGCGGCGCCAGCTCGTCGCCGGGCACCTCGTCGGTGGGGGCCTTCTGGGCCAGCGCGCCGAAGCGCGCGTGCAGGATGTTCGCGACCTCGAGCCAGCTGATCGTCGCTCCGTCGGCGAGCACCAGGTAGCGTTTCCCGGCTGCCCTGAGCGTGGTCATCGCGGCAATGTGCGCGGAGGAGACGTCCCGCACGTCGGCGACGCCGAAACGCTGCCGCGGCGCGAGCGGCATCTGGCCGCCGAGCATCGCGGTGAACACCTGCAGTGACGAGCGGGCGTCGGATGTCAGGGTCGGCCCCGCGATCCAGGTCGGGTTGATGACGACCAGCTCGGTGTCACCGCCCTCGGCCTCGATGAAGTCCCACGCCGCGCGCTCGGCGACCGCCTTGGAGAGCGGATACGCCGGCAGCTCGGGGGTGTCGGGCGCGGTCCAGTCGCTCTCGTCGTATTCACGCGCGCCGGCCGAGTTGGGCGCTTTTGGCGAGTACCCGACCGCGGCGAAGGAGGATGTGAGCACCACCCGGGGGACTCCGGCATCGCGGGCGGCCCGCAGCACGCGCAGGGCACCGTCGCGGGCCGGGGGAACCACGTCATCCGGATCCTGCGAGTGGATCATCGGCGAGGCCAGGTGGTAGACGCCCGCGGTGCCGGCCGCGGCATCCGCCCAGCCGTCGTCGGAGGTCAGCGACGCAACGGCGAACGTGAGCGCGGCATCGTCCGCCTCGCCGCGGTGCACGGCCTCGCGCACGGCGGCCTCCCGGTCGAGCGAGCGGACGGTGGTGCGCACCGGGGTTCCGGCGAGGAGGAGGTCGGTGATGAGTCGGGTTGCGAGGTAGCCGGAGCCGCCGGTGACGAGGACGGTGGTGTCGTTCGATGTGGTCATGGATGCAGCAGAACACACCTCAAGCGCTTGAGGTCAAGCCCGACGTGCCCCTCTCCGGTCGAGTAGCCCGAAGCGGGTATCGAGATCCCAGCCTCAGCGCATCACTGCTTCCAACGCCGGCAGGACCTCGTGCACCCGCAGCTGCGCCTCCGCCTCCGCCACGACATCCCCGCGATCCCGCGCATCCCACAGCGTGGCCTTCCGCCCCAGGTACTCGAGGTGGACGCTCAGCGTCTCGATCTCGCGCCGCACCCGCTCCGCATGCCGCAACATCAGGTCCCGTTGCGCGCCGGCCGCCACCACTCCGAGTGCGCGGTTCGACTGATAGGTGCGCATGTCCTGGATGCCCACCCCCATTGCCCGCAGACACGCCAGCGCCTGCAGCGAATCCAGTTCGCCGTCGCCGTAGCGGCGATGCCCGCTGCTCCCATCGCGGGGGATCGGCCCGATCAGCCCGACCTCCTCGTAGTAGCGCAGCGTGGGCTCACTGAGCCCGGTCTGTCGCGACACCTGCTGGATGGTCAACGTGGTCATGCCTCCAGTGCAGCACACTTCACGCGCGTGAGGTCAAGCGGATGCCTTCGCGGAGCCGGCGCGCTGAAGTGCCCGAGCTCCCTCGGCGAGATGGTGCTGTGGTGGCCCGGTTCGCCGGCGTTCATCCGGCGTTCATCCGGTGAGCAGCTCTGCGAGGGCGCGACTCTTGCTCGGCAGGAGTTTCGGCTGCGGATCGGGGTGGCCGGGGGGTGGGATGAGCCAGTACTCGGAGCGGGCCGGCCCTCGGCGTTCGATCTCCCAGTGGTGGTCGTGCAGGAGCAGGTGATGGTGTTTGCAGAGCAGGATTCCGTCGGCGGTGTCGGTGCGGCCGCGGTCTCGGGCCCAGTGTTGGATGTGGTGAGCTTCGGTCCAAGACGGTGGTCGTTCGCAGCCGGTCCAGCGGCATCCGCCGTCGCGTTCGGCGAGGGCCGTGCGCTGGCGGGGGGTGAAGAGACGCTGCTCGCGTCCCACATCGAGCGGCTGCCCGTGCTCGTCGAAGACGACGGCGACCGTGCCTTGGATGCAGGCGAGGCGTTCGACGGTTTCGATCGAGACCGGCTGCTGGGTGCGTTGCAGGCGTCCGTGGCCGATGCGGGCGATGAGCTGTTTCTCGGTGATTGTGATGCGGACAGCTGGGGCTCCGTGGCCGAGCAGCTGGTCTGGCTGAACTTCGGCGCCAGCGGTGATCAGTCCGAAGAAGACATCGGAGGCCAGCTGCTCGGTGCTGCGCGGATCGTCACTGATCTCTCGCACCTGTTCGGCGTCACTGACGAAACGTGGCCCCCCACGCCGGGGCGAGGTGGCGCGGTCGTAGATCTCCGAGATCACCGAGCCCTCGATCGGGTCCAGGTGCCAGATGATGCGGACGCTGCCGTTTCGCAGGCGCTGGACTCGAAGCTCCCGCGCTTGCCGGGC
>JALYHS010000205.1 GCA_030776385.1 Actinomycetota bacterium | reverse complement strand
CCTGAGTCGGTGCTGACGGACGCCGACCGCCTCGCCGCCGTCGAAGCACTGCGGCCGGAACTGTCCGAGCAGGAGGGCCTCGACCGCTTCACCCTCCTCGCGTCCAAGATTCTCGAGGTTCCCGTGTCGACCATCACCCTGATCGACCGGGATCGGCAGATCTTCGCGAGCCAGGTCGGGGTGAGCGAACCGTGGGCTTCCGCCGGCGAGGTCTCGCTGGAGTACTCGTACTGCCAATACGCCGTCACCTCCCGTGAACCGCTTCGCATCGACGACGCGAACCGGCACCCGCTGGTGCAGGGCAGTCCCGCGATCGACGAGATGAATGTGGTGTCATACCTGGGCATCCCCCTGATCACGGACGACGACCAGGCGGTGGGGTCGTTGTGCGCGATCGATTCTCGGCCGAGGCACTGGACCGATCACGAGGTGAGCATCCTGAACGATCTCGCGGAGATCCTCCTCGCGCAGCTCAATGCCACCCGCAGAACTCCGGGACGCCATGCCCTCGCCTGAACCCTGTCGATGACGATTCCGGTGGAACGCCCCGCTGCCAACAGGCATCAACTGCTGTGGACCCTGATCGGCCCGTCCTTCATCTACGGCACGATCATCGTCACAGCGGTGATGGTGGTGGCCGACGACACCCAGCCCGACGTCGACGTGTTCCTCGTCGTGCTGGCGTCGGTCGTGATCGTCTGGATCGCCCACACCTTCAGCGAGCTGGTCGCCGGCGGGCCTCGCGCCACCGATGTACCCATCCCGACTCGCACCGTGCTGCGACATGCGCTCGACGGCTCGGCGGGACTGCTGACCTCGGCGACTCTCCCGCTGCTCTTCCTCCTGCTCGGCGCGTTCGGCGTGCTGGAGGAGTACCTCGCCTACTACCTGGCGATCGGCGCGGCCATCCTGTCGCTCGCGATCGTCGGATGGCTTTCGGTCCAGCGCCGCGGCTACGGCTGGAGGTTGAGGGTCGCCGGCGCGCTCGCGACCACCCTCGCGGGAGCGCTCGTCGTCATCCTGAAGGCACTCGAGAAGTAGAGGCCGGCCTGTGCCCCGTCAGGGTGAGGGGCTTCGGCGGTGCCGGGTGCGGTGCTTCCCCGAGCAGGTCGAGCGCCGCCGCCGCCGCGCCCAGGACCCCGGAGAGATCGCCGAGCGCGGGGCTCACGATGAAGTCGTAGGGATCCGACGCGATCGCGTGGCCCGCCATCGGCCCTCCTGTCACGGTCAGGAGTTGCCGCCTGGCCTCATCGAGCAGGCCGTCGGCCTTCAGGACGCCGCCCCCCACGACGACGCGCTGAACGCCGGTCGTGTACGCGGCTGCCGCGACCGTCTGCGCGATGTAGAACCCGAGGATCTCGTATGCCGGTTGCCGAAGCCGCGCATCGAGGTGCGAGGAATCTGCGCCCCAGCGCGCGATGACGGAGGGCCCGGCGGCGAGGCCTTCGAGGCAGTCGCCGTGAAAGGGGCAGTTTCCCGCGTAGTCGTCGAGAGGATGGCGCCGCACCAGGAGGTGCCCGAACTCGGGATAGCCGTTTCCGTGCAGCACGTGACCATCCACGACGACGCCGACGCCGACGCCCGTCCCGAACGTCGCGAATGCGACCGACGGGATATCGCGCCCCGCGCCCCAGCGCTGTTCGCCGAGTGCCGCGCCGCTGACATCGCTGAGCAGTGCGGTGGGGACTCGGGACGACATGCGCAGCCGCTCGAGCAGCTTCGTGTTCGCCCACCCGGGTTTGCCGGTTCCGGTGATCCAGCCGTATCGGGGAAGGGAGGGTTCGACGTTCACCGGCCCGAAGGTCGCCACGCCAAGCGCGTCGATTCCAAGGCGCTCATCTGCGTCGTTCAGGAACGCGTCGATGCGAGCGATGGTCTCACCGGGGGTCGTGGTAGGAAAACGTCGGGAATCCACCAGATCGGCGGGAGACGCCGGGTCGATGATCCCGCAGATCACCTTCGTGCCACCGGTCTCGATGCCCGCGATCATTGGCTCTCCGCGTTGCTCAGGGGCTGGACTGACCCGTCGATACCATCGCCAGCGACAGCATCCAACAGTGCGGCGGCGTGGCCAGCTTTCCAACTTTGTCCCACGTTGTCAAGAAGAGTGCATCTCTCCGCTGTTGTCGCGCCATTCTCCCCTGTGCACGCGGCTCTATGCTGTCCGCATGTCCGACGCCGAAGTTCCCGACCAGCGTGCATCGCCTGGTCGCGCCACGGTGTCCGACGTCGCACGCCTCGCCGGTGTCAGCATCAAGACCGCCTCGCGGGCGCTCAACGACCATCCGAGTGTCAAGGGGTCGACCCGCGCGCGCGTGCTTCAGGCCTCCTCGGCACTTCGGTTCCGTCCCAACGCCATGGCGCGGGAACTCCGCCGGGGGGGTCGCGCCTCGACGGTGGCGTTCGTCATCGGCGACCTCGCCAACCCGTTCTACTCGCAGGTCGCCGTCGGGGTGAGCGAGGCGACGGCGGAGCGTGGACTCTCGCTGGTGATGGCCGCCTCCGGAGATCAGCCGATGCGAGAGCGTCCCGCCGTCGACAACATGCTCGAGCGTCGGGTCCTCGCGCTGCTGCTCGTCCCCATCGCCGACGACCACTCCTACCTCGAGGGCGAGCGGCAACTCGGCACGCCGATCGTCGCGGTGGACCGGCCGCTGTCGAACGCCGCGAGCGACTCCGTCATCTTCGACAACCGGGGCGGCGCCCGCTCCGCGGTCCTCGCGCTGGCAGACGCCGGCCATCGCCGGATCGGCTTCGTCGGCAGTTCGAGCCATCTGTACACCCACCGCGAGCGGCTGTTCGGCTACCACGATGCGCTGGTGATCCGGGGATTGGACCAGGATCCGTCGCTCGTCCGGGAGGACGCCCCCACCCTCGAGAGTGCGGATGCCGCGACGACGCAGTTGCTCGCCGCCGAGCGCCCTCCCGAGGCGATCTTCGCGGGCAACAACCGAGCGGCGTTCGGTGCCTTCCGCGCGATTCAGCGTTCGGGCCTGTCGACGGCCCTCATCGGATTCGACGACTTCGAGCTCGCCGAGAACCTCGGGCTCTCCGTCGTCTCGCACAGCCCGAAGGAGATGGGACGGATGGCGGCGACGCTGGCGCTGCGCCGCATCGACGCGCTGGATGGCGCGCTGGAGCAGATCGTGCTTCCCACCCAGTTGACCCTGCGCGATTCGCACCGGAGCTTCCGCCGGGTCTGAGCCGTCTGGTCTGAGCTTGCGGGTCTGAGCTGGTGGGGCTGAGCTGCTCAGCCGGTTTGAATCGTGTGCATGCCGGCGTAGATCCCCTTCGCGGCGAGCAGCTGCTCGTGGGTGCCGATCTCCATCACCCGACCGTCGCCGAGAACCACGATGCGATCCGCGGATCGGATCGTCGACAACCGGTGGGCAACCACGAGCGTCGTCCGACCGTGCCGAAGCCGGGTCAGGGCTTCCTGGACCAGCTGCTCCGACTCGCTGTCGAGGGCGCTCGTGGCCTCGTCGAGCAGCAGCACTCGCGGATCGCGGATCAGCGCACGTGCGATGGAGATCCGCTGGCGTTGCCCGCCGGAGAGCCGCGCTCCGCGCTCGCCGAGCAGGGTGTCGAGCCCGTCGGGCAGGCCCTCCACGATCTCCCAGGCGTTCGCATCCCGGAGCGCCGCGATCACCTGGTCGTCGGCAATGTGATCCAGCCCGTACGTCACGTTGTCCCGGATGCTGCCGGTGAACAGCACCGACTCCTGCGGGACGACCGACACGGATCGGCGGACCTCGCGCAGGTCGAGCGAGTTCAGGTCGACCCCGTCGAGCAGGATCCTTCCGCCGCTCGGGCGGAGGAATCCGAGGGCGAGGTTGAGCACGGTGGATTTGCCGGACCCCGACCGACCCACGAACGCGATGGTCTCGCCGGGCAGGACATTCAGGTCGAGCCCCCGCACAGCGAACGACTCGGAGTCGGGGTAACGGAAGTCCACGTGCTCGAACTCGAGGGTGCCCAGTACCCGATCCGGCTTCTTCTTGCCCTCGTTCTGCTCGACATCGGGCTCCTCCAGCACCTCCGCGATCGAACGCAGGGACTCCCGGCCCTTGCTGACGAGTGGCGCGAGGTTCAGCAGGTTCACGATCGAGTTGGTGAGCATCACGAAGTAGGTGCTCAGGAGCACGACCTGGCCGGCGGTGATCGTGAGGAGCCCGGTGACCGAAAAGAGCGCCGCACCGATCAGACAGGTGATCGACAGGAACTGGAACGCGACCCAGGCGATCGCGGTGAACCGTCCGTTCAACAGGTCGAGGGTGAATCCTGAGTCGCGCACGGTCGTCGCGCTCGCCACCATCCGCCGGGTGGCGACGATCTCGAGAC
>JALYHS010000204.1 GCA_030776385.1 Actinomycetota bacterium | reverse complement strand
CCGTGGACCGGGGCCGCTATACCGTGCTCGCCGACGAGGACGGGGCCAACGAGCGCGTCCTCACCACAACGCGCGCGCGCGAGTTGCGCGACCAGGCGATCGTCACCGGCGATCGGGTCGACCTGGTCGGCGACACCACCGGCGACGAAGGATCGCTGGCCCGCATCGTCCGGATCCGGCCTCGCACCACCCTGCTGCGCCGCAGCGGGGACGACACCGACGAGATCGAGCGGATTATCGTCGCGAACGCCGACCAGCTGATGATCGTGGTGGCGGCCGCCGACCCTGAACCGCGGGCACGGCTGGTCGACCGCTACCTGGTTGCCGCCTACGACGCGGGGATCGCTCCGCTGATGGTCATCACGAAGACCGACCTCCAGGACCCGGGCGAGTTCCTGGCGAACTTCGCCGGACTCGACATCCCGGTGATTCGCAGCGCTCAGGGCGCCCAGGGCATCGAGGGTCGGGCACTCGACGAGCTCGCGCCCGCCCTCGCCGGCCACACCACGGTGGCGGTCGGGCACTCGGGTGTCGGCAAGTCGACGCTGGTCAACGCGCTCGTGCCAGGCACGGATCGTGCGGTTGGCGTGGTCAATGCGGTCACCGGCCGGGGTCGGCACACCTCGTCCTCCACGGTGTCGCTGCGCGTCCCGAGCGGTGGATGGATCATCGACACCCCCGGCGTGCGCAGCTTCGGCCTCGGACACGTCAACACCGACAACATCCTCAAATCGTTCTCTGACCTGTTGGAGATCGCCGCCGACTGCCCACGCGGCTGCACCCACCTGGCAGACGCGCCGGACTGCGCCCTCAACGAGGCCGTCGCGGATGGCCGGCTGCACGCCGAACGCGTCGACTCGCTGCAGCGTTTGCTCGCGTCCCTCCGCTGACGCTCCAGAACCGCTACCGCTCCGGAATGTCGCACCCGCGCCGCGATTCCGGGGCGCGCGTGCGACATTCGGGCGCGGCGAGGCTCGGTAGCCTGAAGTCGTGACAACCGCGCCCGCCAACAGCCCCACTCTCGCCGAGGATCTCGCCCTCGCTCTCACCCTCGCGGGCGAGGCCGACCTGATCGCCATGGACCGCTACCGCGCCCAGGATCTCGACGTGCAACTCAAGCCGGACCGCACCCAGGTCACCGACGCCGACCAGCGCGTCGAACGCATGATCCGCTCGCACCTGGCCGCCGCACGCCCCGACGACTCCGTGTTCGGGGAAGAGTTCGGCACCACCGGGGAGTCGAGCAGGCAGTGGATCGTCGACCCGATCGACGGGACGTCCAACTTCGTGCGCGGCGTGCCGATCTGGGGGCTGCTTCTGGCATTGGTGATTGACGGGGTGCCGCAACTGGGCGTTGTCAGCGCTCCGGCGCTCGGACGCCGCTGGTGGGGTGCGACCGGCCACGGAGCCTGGGGGCAGGAGGACGGCGGCGAGCCACGCCGCCTCAGCGTGAGCGGGGTGAGCGAGCTCAGCGAGGCGTCGCTCAGCTACAACAGCATCCAGTACTGGGATCAGGCGGGTCGCCTCGACAACCTGATCGGACTGACCCGCGCGGTGGCTCGAACGCGTGCCTACGGCGACCTGTGGCCGTACATGCTGCTCGCCGAGGGCGCGCTCGAGATCGTCTGCGAGTACGACCTGAAGCCGTGGGATATCGCCGCGCTGGTTCCCGTGGTGCGGGAGGCGGGCGGCACGTTCACGTCGATCGACGGAGCAGACCCGCTCTCCTCGGATGGCGTACTCGCGACGAACGGCCTCGTGCATCACGCCGTCCTGGAGACGCTTGGTTAGGCTCTGGCCATGACGACCCCGATCGCCCCCGCTCGGACCCGCGTTCTCGCCCTCCTTGCGATCGCCGCCGCCGCCATGACGCTCACCGGATGCGGCCTCATCGCGCAGCTGAACAACACAACCCCGCGCGACGCCAGTGGCACCCCGACCGCCGAGAACACGAATGCCGGCGTCTTCACAATCAAAGTCGGCGACTGCCTCAACGACGCCTCATCGACCGGCACTGTCACCACCGCGCCCATCGTGCCCTGCAAGGAGCCGCACGACTCGGAGGCATACAAGAGCGTCCAGATGAGCGGAGGCGCGTTTCCGGGCCCGGATGCGGTGACCAGCCAGGCGAACGAGGCGTGCGCGAAGGCGTTCCCGACCTTCATCGGAGTCGCATACGACGACTCGAACCTCAGCATCTCGTACTACTTCCCCACGAAGGACAGCTGGGCGAACGGCGACCGCGAAATCCTCTGCACCGTTTATGACGACGGCGTCAAGACAGTCGGCACACTGAAGAACGCGAAGCGCTGATCGAGCCTGAAGCGGTGATCGAGCCTGTCGAGATCTCGACGAGTTCGATGAGCACTGCGGCGCCCTAGCTCGCCGAGTGGCTCTCCAGGAACTCGTAGAGCTCGCGGTCGTCGACGCCCGGAAAGGTGCCGGACGGCAGCGGCGAGAAGATGTGCGCGTGCACCTTGGCGCTGGTCCACGCGCGGCCCGCCCAGTGATCGGCCAACTCGGCGGGTGGGCGACGGCAGCACGAGGCATCCGGACACCGTGAGAGTTCGCGGCGCGTGGTCTCTCGGCCCCGGAACCATTTGGCGTCGTCGAACGGTACCCCGATGGTGATCGAGAACTCGTCGTCGGTGGTCGAGCCGGTCTGGGTGGACTCGAAGAAGGTGCCGCGCGGAGTGTCGGTGTACTGGTAGAACTCGGTGGTGCGGTTGGTGCGGACGAATGCCTTGCGAGCACTCCAGTTGCGGCAGACGATCTCCCCCTCGATCGAGCCGGTGACGTCCACCGGCAGGGGCAGCCCGTCGTTCTCGTACGCCTTGCCGATGCTTCCATCGCCCGCAACGCGCAGGAAGTGTGTGGCGATCCCGAGGTACGCGGTCGCGAGGTTGGTGAAGCGCAGCGCCGCCGCCTCGTGGGTGACTCCGAAGGCGTCGCGGAAGTCCTCGACGGCGATGTTGCGGTCTGTCTTCGCCTTCGCGAGGAAGTCGACGGACTGCTCCCGCGGCATCAGTGTGGCCGCGGCGAAGTAGTTGATCTGCAGGCGCTGCTGCAGGAACTCGGCGTAGCTGGTCGGCGCGCTGTGATCGAGAAGTCGGTGCGCGATCGCCTGCAGCGCCATCGAGCGGAGTCCGTGGCCACCCGGGATGGATGCCGGCGGCAGATAGATCCGTCCGTTCGCGAAGTCGGTCACCGAGCGGGCGGAGTGCGGGAGGTCCGCCACATAGACGAGCTCGAATCCGAGCCGCTCCGCCATCCGGCCGACGCTGCGGTGGGTGAGGGCGCCACTGACATGGCCGACCGCGTTCACCTCACGCTGGGCGAGCTCCTCGATCTCGGGCAGATGGTTGTCGAGTGTGCGCATGTGCGCACGGAGTTCGGTGTTTGCGCGGCGGGCCTCCTCCGGGGTGGCGATCGCCTCACGGGCCCGACGCGCGAGTTCCTTGTGCAGGCCGACGATGGTGCGGAGGGTGTCATCCGTCATCGTCTTGCCCACCCGGAGCGCGGGCAGCCCGAGTTCGGCGAAGAGCGGGCTGGACTGCGCCCGCTCGAACTCGATCTCGAGGGCGGCACGTTCGCTGGGGGCGGTCTGGTCGAGCAGCGTCGAGACCGGGATCGTGAGGCGGTCGGCGATCGCGCTCAGCAGTGAGAGCCGCGGTTCGCGTTTGCCGTTCTCCATGAGGGAGAGCTGGCTGGAGGCGATGCCGACGTCGGCGCCGAGCTGGTCGAGAGTGAGGCCGGCGGCGCTGCGGAAGTGACGCATCCTTTGGCCGAGGGTTACGAGATCGTTCACGAAATGCAGCATACGGAAACTTCTGCGCTTTTTGAAGCGGTTTTGGTGGGATTTCTCCCCAGAAGTGGATGCAGAGTGGAAGTCAGAGGGATTCTTACCCGAATCTCCGTCCGGACCGAGGAGGGCATCGTGACCTTGACCGCCGAACCGACAGTGAACGCCGGAGCGTCAGCGACCCCGACCGCGCCGGGGCTCCCGAGCGCGCCGATCGTCGTCCCCCGCCTCACCTTCACCGAGTACGGTGCGCCGAGCAGCGCCGACCCGCGCATCGTGGCCTGGGTCGAGAAGATGGCGCACCTCACGACCCCTGATCGCGTCGTCTGGATCGACGGATCGCGCGCCGAGCAGGACGAGCTGCTTCGCCGCATGGTCGCCGCGGGCACCTTGACCCAGCTCAACCCGGAGCACCGGCCGTACAGCTTCCTTGCCCGCAGCAACCCCGACGATGTCGCCCGCGTCGAGGGCCGCACCTTCATCTGCTCCGACTCGCCGGACGACGCGGGCCCGAGCAACAACTGGGCCCACCCCGCCGAGATGCGCGAAACCCTGAACGGCCTGTTCGACGGTGCCATGCGCGGTCGAACCATGTACGTCGTCCCCTTCTCGATGGGACCGCTGGGCAGCCCGCTCTCGCGCTACGGCGTGCAGGTCACCGACTCCCCGTACGTCGTCGTCAGCATGGGCATCATGACGCGGATGGGCTCTGCCGTGCTGGAGCAGATCACCCCCGAGACCGAGTGGGTGCCCGCCGCGCACACCGTCGGCGCTCCCCTGGCCCCCGGCGAGTTGGATGTCGCGTGGCCGTGCAACTCGACGAAGTACATCTCGCACTTCCCGGAGACCCGCGAGATCTGGTCGTTCGGTTCCGCGTACGGCGGCAACGCGATCCTCGCCAAGAAGGCCTTCGCGCTGCGCATCGCCTCGGTGATCGCTCGCGACGAGGGCTGGCTGGCCGAGCACATGTTGCTGCTCAAGGTGACGAACCCGCGCGGTCGCGCATTCCACGTCGCGGCGGCCTTCCCGAGCGCGTGCGGCAAGACCAACTTCGCGATGCTGCGCCCCACGATTCCCGGATGGAACGTCGAGACGATCGGCGATGACATCGCCTGGCTCGCCCCCGGCCCCGACGGCAAGCTGCGCGCCATCAACCCCGAGGCAGGCTTCTTCGGCGTCGCGCCGGGGACCGGTCGCTCGACAAACGCCACGGCGGTCGAGACGATGTGGGGCAACACGATCTTCACCAACGTCGCCCTCCGCGACGACGGCGACGTCTGGTGGGAGGGGCTCACGCAGAGCCCGCCCGACCACCTCGTCGACTGGACTGGGCAGGATTGGACGCCGACATCCGGCACCCCCGCCGCCCACCCCAACTCACGCTTCACCGTGTCGGCCGCCCAGTGCCCGTCCATTTCGGACGACTGGGACGACCCGCGGGGCGTCGTCATCGACGCGATCATCTTCGGCGGTCGACGTGCCACAAACGTGCCTCTGGTGGCGGAGGCACGGGATTGGGAGCATGGCGTCTTCTTGGGCGCCACCATCTCGTCCGAGCGCACGGCGGCCGCCGAAGGCACTCTCGGGGAGCTGCGCCGCGATCCCTTCGCGATGCTCCCCTTCTGCGGCTACAACATGGCCGACCACTGGGCGCACTGGCTGAAGGTCGGCGCCTCCCTGCGTGCGAGCGGCGGCGTGCCGCGGATCTTCCAGGTCAACTGGTTCCGCAAGGGTGATGACGGCAGCTTCCTCTGGCCGGGCTTCGGCGATAATGGTCGCGTGCTCGCCTGGATCCTGGATCGCGTCGAGGGCATTGCTCCGGCGGTCGCGAGCCCGCTCGGTTGGCTTCCGGCCCCGGGCGCCATCGACCTCGACGGCGCGGACGTCACGGAGAGCGACTGGCAGCAGCTGTTCGCGATCGACCCCGCGGCGCACCTGGCCGAGGCGGACGACGCGGAGAGCTTCTTCGACAGCTTCGGCGACCGGGTGCCGGCTGCCGTGCGCGCTCAGCTCGAGGAGCTTCGCGCGCGGATGCACGCGGCCTGAGCGCCCGAGCGGGCTGCTCCGCGTCGCGCACTCCGCAAAGTAAGCACCGTACTTACTTCGGGGAGCGTGCCAGTACTCAGCGCGGGGCGGCGGCGCGGGCGGCCGTGGCGGCGCGCTCGCGACTGCTCGCGGGCACCGAGGC
>JALYHS010000203.1 GCA_030776385.1 Actinomycetota bacterium | reverse complement strand
GAGGGGTGACGCCTGATGCTCTCGCGGATCGCGGAGTCCCTCTTCTGGATCGGCCGCTACATCGAGCGCAGCGACGGCACCGCGCGCATCCTCGACGTGCACCTGCAGCTGCTGCTCGAGGATCCGTGGATCGAGGAGAACCTCGCCTGCCGCTCGCTGCTCAGCGTGATGGGCACCGAGGTGGAGGACGACCACTCGGTGTCCCGGGCCGACGTGCTGGCCCTGCTCGCCGTCGATCGCAACCAGCCGGCATCCATCGCCTACTCCCTGGCCGCCGCGCGCGAGAACGCCCGTCGTGCCCGCGAGGTCGTGAGCACCGAGCTCTGGGAGGTTCTGAACACCACTCGTGCCCGGATGCCGCGCAAGGTCGCCACCGATAAGGTGCACGAGTTCTTTGGCTGGGTGCGCGAACGGTCGGCGCTCGCGGTCGGGATCATCGAGTCCTCGGCGAGCCGGGATGAGGCGTACAGCTTCTTCACCCTGGGACGCTCGATCGAGCGTGCCGACATGACGGCGCGACTGCTGGCGACACGGTCGTTGACGGAGGCATCCGGTCCGTCGTGGACGACGATCCTGCGCTCGGTGGGGGCGTACGAGGCGTACCTCCGGACCTATCGCGGGGTGCCGAGCGCTCGGAACGCCGCCGAGTTCCTGCTGCTCGATCGGCTGTTCCCGCGCAGCATCCTGTTCTCGGTGACACGTGCCGAACAGTGCCTGCGCGAACTCGGACCGCGCTCCGACCGCGTCGGCGTCACCGACCAGGCGCAGCGGCTGCTCGGCCAGATCCGCAGCGAGCTCGAGTACCGCCCGATCGCCGACATCATCGAGGACCTCCCCACCCACATGGACAACGTGCAGCTCGCCTCGACCGCCGCCAGCGAGGCGATCCGCCAGCGCTATTTCCCGACGAACGCGGCGCCGAGCTGGATGGGGGAGAACTCGTGAACCGGCTGCGGATCCGGCACGAGACCGGCTTCCACTACGACGGCGAGGTGACCGCGTCGTACAACGAGGCGCGGATGCTACCGATGAGCGCGGACAGCCAGCTGGTGCTCTACAGCAACCTCGAGATCCTGCCGATCTCGAGTCACCACAGCTACACCGACTACTGGGGAACGCGGGTGTCCTCGTTCGAGGTGCTCACCCCGCACCGCGACCTGTCGCTCGCCGCGACCAGTCTCGTCGAGGTGCGGCCGCGCGAGCATCCAGAGCATCGGCTCACCTGGGAGACGCTCGCCGACCAGATCGAGACGGCGACCGAATACGTCGAACAGCTCGGGCAGACCGGCCGCACCCAACCGCCCGACGAACTCGTCGAGCTGGCCCGTGCCGCCCTCGCGAAGTCGGAGACCCCCTGCGACACCGCTCTGGCCATCTGCCAGGAGATCGGCAATCGCATCGAGTACATGCCCGGCTCGACCAGTGTCTACACGACCGCGCGAGAGGCCTGGGACAAGAAGAAGGGCGTCTGCCAGGACATCACCCACCTGGCCATCGGCGCCCTGCGTTCGGTCGGAATCCCGGCGCGTTACGTGAGCGGGTACCTGCATCCGAAACCGGATGCCGCGATCGGCGAGACCGTCGTCGGCGAGTCCCACGCGTGGGTCGAGTGGTTCTGCGGCGACTGGCGCGGATTCGATCCGACCAACCTGATCGACATCGGCGATCGGCACGTTGCCGTCGGACGCGGACGCGACTACAACGACGTCGCCCCGCTGCGCGGCGTGTACGCCGGGCCGTACGCGAGCAAGCTCTTCGTCTCGGTGGAGATCACGCGCGAGGCGTAGCACCGAGCCGCGCCCTCGGCGAGCGCTGCGCGATTGTCCTCGGGAGGGCCGCGAATGGCGGCGCCGGGTGCCGCGTCAGCTCTTCTGACCCTCGGTCTCGATCACCGCGATCTCGGTGGTCGCTGCCTCGCGATCGTCCGTGACCTCGAGGCCGAACGGCATCCATCCCTCGTGGGGGTACTCGATGCGTACGGTGTGCGACCGCGCCCACCAGATCAGGGCGACGAGCGCCGCGAGCAGCCCGCCGGCCGCGCCGACGATGAGGCCCCAGCGCGGGCCGTAGACGTTCGCCACCCAGCCGACCAGGGGGGCGCCGATCGGTGTGCCGCCCATGAAGATCGCCATGTACAGCGACATCACGCGGCCGCGCAGCTCGGGCGGCGTGGTGGTCTGGACGTAGGCGTTTGCGTTGTTCAGCATCGTGATCGAGGTGATGCCGACCAGCGGGAGCACCAGCCCGAAGCTCAGGTAGGTGGGCATCAACGCGGCGGCGATGAGCGAGAAGCCGAAACCGGCCCCGGCGAGCCCTACGGTACGGAAGCGCGGTTTTTCGCGTCGCGCGGCAAGCAATGCCCCGATGACCGAGCCGATCGCCAGCGTCGATGACAGGATGCCGAACTCGCTCGCGCCCTGGTGGAAGGTGGTGCTCGCCATCGTCGACGCGAAGATCGGGAAGTTGAGACCGAGCGTTCCCATCAGGAAGACCATGATGAAGAGCACGACGAGGTCGGGCCTGCCCCGCACGTAGCCGAAGCCCGCGCGGATCTGGCCGCGCCGCCCCTTCTTGGCGCGCTCCATAGTGATGTCCGATGGCCGCAGGCCGGCAAGTGCCAGCATGGTCGCGGCGAACGTCGCGCCATTGATCAGGAAGACCCATCCGGAGCCCACCCCGGCGATCAGCAGTCCGGCGACGGCAGGGCCGATCAGGCGTGCCGTGTTGAACGAGGTCGCATTGAGGCCGACCGCGTTGGAGAGGAAGTTCTGCGGCACAAGCGAGCCGACGAAGGTCTGCCGCACCGGGGCGTCGAAGGCGGCCGCGATGCCGAGCGCGAGCGCGAACAGGAACATCATCCAGAGCTGCAGCACGCCGGTCAGGGTCAGGATGCCGAGCCCGACTCCCATCACACCCATCGCGCCCTGCGTGATCATCAGCAGTCTGCGCGGATCCATGCGGTCGGCGACGAGTCCCGTGATCGGCACGAGCACGAGCTGCGGACCGAACTGGAGCGCCATCGTGACGCCGACAGCGCCGGCGTCGTTGTGGGTGAGCTCGGTGAGCACGACCCAGTCCTGGGCGGTGCGCTGCATCCAGGTTCCGATGTTGGAGACCGTCGACCCGGAGAACCAGAGGCGGTAGTTGTAGAAGCTGAGGGAGCGGAACGCATTGCTCATGATTCGGTCCTCATGATTCCGAGATGCGTCGCAGCACCGGGATCACCGCCTGGAGGGCTGCCCGTTCGTCCGGCGCGAGTGCGGCGAGTTGCTGGCTGAACCAGCGCGTGCGCAGCCGTCGGGTCTCGGCGATGACGGCCTCAGCCGCCGGCGTGATAGTGACGATCACCTTGCGGGCGTCATCCGGATCGGGTGAACGCTCGACGAGCCCGGCTCGCTCGAGCGCGTTGAGGGTTCGGTTCATCGAGGGCGGAGTGACCCGCTCGCGTTCGGCGAGTTGACTCGGCGTCGCGGACGATGCCTCGAGGCGGAAGAGCACGCCCATCTGGGTGTCGCTCATGGCGCCGTCCGCGCGGTTGTTCCGGATGCGCCGCGCCACGCGCTGCAGCAGCATGCGCAGCTCGTCGTCGTTCGCGGTGATCGGCATATTCGTTAGCCTAACTCATTAGCATGGCTAATGGGCGCTTCCGCTGGACGAGCCTGTCGAGACGCTGTCGCGTTGGGGGTCTCGACAAGCTCGACCACCGGTCCGACCAGCGGCCGCGACCTAGGATGAAGCGAGCAGGGAGGCCCGCATGTCCACGTTCTCGGCCGCACGCGGCGACTACACGTACGTCGACGCCGAGGGCGTCACGATCCACTACTACGAGTGGCGCTCCGGCACCCCGAAGGCGATCGTGCATCTCGTGCACGGCCTCGGCGAGTACGCCACCCGCTACGAGGAGTTCGCCCAGCGCTTGGTCGTCGCCGGCTACGCCGTGTACGCGGGGGATCTGCGCGGGCACGGAGAGACGGGCGTCCAACAGTGGGGGGGCGACCTCACGAAGCTCGGCAAGCTCGGCCCCGGTGGGGTGCGGGCGACGATCGCCGGCATCCGGCAACTGTCGAAGATCGCGCGGAACGAGCATCCACACCTCCCGCTCGTTCTGCTCGGCCACAGCCTCGGCTCGATCTTCGCGCAGATGATCCTCAACGCGGACGGGGGCGCGGGCGCTTCCGACTACGACGCGGCAGTGCTCAGCGGCACGCCGTACCGCACGCTGCTGCACATGAACTCGGGCGCGCTGAACAAGCGGTTCCGTCACCTGGGCACCACCGGAGCCGAGTGGCTCAGCCGCGATCCGGCGGTCGCCCCCGCCTTCATCGCCGATCCCCTCACCTTCGACGCGCAGGCCGCGAAGCTCTTCGGCCTCGTCGACGGGATGCGGCTGCTCGGAACCCCGACGCACCTCGCCAAGAACATCCCGCTGCTGATTCAGATCGGCAGCGAGGATCCCCTCGGCGGCCCGAAGAGCGTCCAGCTGCTTGCCGCCGCCTACCGCGGAAAGGGCGGGCTCACGGATGTCACGGTCGACATCTACGAGGGAGCGCGGCACGAGGTCTACAACGAGACCAATCGCATCGAGGTCGTCAAGGACCTCACCGACTGGCTGGACGAGCACGTGGTGGCCAGACGGAAGTAGCCTCGAAGTCATGCACGGTGAGTTCAAGGTCCCTGGCGGCAAGCTCGTCGTCGTCGATCTCGATGTGGTCGACGGCCGGATCAGTGGATTCCGTCTCGCCGGTGACTTCTTCCTCGAACCCGATGAGGCGCTCGCAGCCATCGACGCCGCGGTGAACGGCCTCCCCGCGGACGCCGAGGCCAAGGTCTACGCGGCCGCCGTCTCCGCCGCCCTTCCCGAAGGTTCCACGCTGCTGGGCTTCTCCCCCGAGTCGGTCGCCACCGCGCTCCGTCGCGCGCTGCGAAAGGCCACATCCTGGAACGACTACGAGTGGCAGCTGGTGCATCCGGGTCCCCTCAGCCCACGCATGCACCTCGCCCTCGACCAGGTGCTCGCCGAGGAGGTCGGCGACGGCCGCCGCAAACCAACCCTGCGCATCTGGGAGTGGAACGAGCCGGCCGTCGTGATCGGCAGCTTCCAGTCGGTGAAGAACGAGGTCGATCCCGTGAACGCGGCGAAATACGGCTTCGACGTGGTGCGTCGCATCAGCGGGGGCGGGGCGATGTTCATGGATGCCGGCGCCGTCGTTACCTACTCGCTCTACGCGCCCGGCGAACTGGTGCAGGGGATGAGCTTCGCTGACAGTTACGCCTTCTTCGACGAGTGGGTGATCACCGCGCTCAAAAGCCTTGGCATCGACGCGAGCTACCAGCCGCTGAACGACATCACCAGCCCGAGCGGCAAGATCGGCGGGGCAGCGCAGAAGCGACTCGGCAACGGCGCCGTGCTGCACCACGTCACCATGAGTTACGACATGGACGGCGACAAGATGGTGCAGGTGCTCCGGATCGGGCGCGAGAAGATGAGCGACAAGGGCACCACGAGCGCCAACAAGCGCGTCGACCCGCTCCGCAGCCAAACCGGCCTCACCCGAGCCGAGATCATCGACCGCATGATCGCGACCTTCCGCGGACTGCACGGGCTCCACGATGACGTGATCACCCCGGCCGAGTACACGGCGGCCGAGCAGTTGATCACCGACAAGTTCGGCACCGAGGAGTGGCTGTACCGCGTTCCGTAGCTAGCGGTGTCGGAGGTCGTCGTACTCGGGGTGCTTGCGGATGTAGCCGCTGATGAACGGGCACAGCGCGATCACCCGATCCGTCGAGTTCGCGCGCACGTCGTCGAGAGCTCCCGCCGCGAGGACGGACCCGAGCCCGTGCTCGCGCACCGTGGTGTCGACCTCGGTATGGAGGAACTCGATCAGGCCGGGCTCGGGGCGGTCGTAAACCGACTGGCCGAGTTCCACGCCGTCGCGCAGCAACACGTATCGATTGTTCTCCGGGTCGTGCACGACGGTGAGCTCGGCGGTCATGCCCCGACGCTACGCGCTCATGCGGAGGCGCGCTCCACGATGGTGGTCGGCATCATCGTTACGGCCGGCACCTGCTCGCCGTCGATACTGCGCAGCAGCACCGCGGCCATCCGCATCCCGACCTCGACGGTCGGCTGGGCCACCGTCGTCAGGGGCGGCACGGCACTCGCCGCGAAGTAGTCGTCATCGAAGGTGACCATGCCGAGGTCGCGCGGCACCTCGAGACCGTGCTCACGCAGGACTGTCATCGCACCGGATGCCATCTGCGCGCTCGCCACGAAGACCCCGTCGATCGGCCTTCCACGCGCCAACAGGCGCCGCATCGCGGCGGCCCCGGATGCCGGGGTGAAGTCGCCGTACTCGATGAGCGAGTCGTCGAGCCCGGCGTCCGCCGCGGCTTCGCGCCAGCCCTGGAGGCGGTCGATGCCCGCCGACATGTTCAGGGGCCCGGCGATCGTGGCCAGATGCCGCCGTCCGTGCGAGATGAGGTGCGCGGTCACCTCCCGAGAGGCCTGAGTGTTGTCGACATCCACGTACGAGGCGACGGTCTCGGGGCTGACCGGGCGACCGCCGAATACGACGGGAATGGCCTTGGCCAGCAGCACGTAGCTGCGG
>JALYHS010000202.1 GCA_030776385.1 Actinomycetota bacterium | reverse complement strand
CCCTTCTCTGGTTCATGCGGTGCTACTTGGCGACCGGCTCCTTCGCGGCAGCCGCGTCATCCACCTCGTAGTAGGTGCCGGCCTTGCGTGCCCGGTTGCGCCAGACGAGCGCACCGACGATGAAGACCAGCCCGACGATCACCGGCAGGATGACCCGCACGAACTGCGTGATGCCACCCCACTCCGTGAAGTCGAACTGCTCGGCCTGACCGCCCACGATGTTCCAAGTGACCAGCAGTGCCGCGATGAACGCGCCCACGTAGACCAGTCCGGTCTTGTGGAAGAAGTACGTCATCAGCAGACCGATGATCGCCAGCACCGGCACGAAGGGGTACGCGACGATCACCAGCAGGAACTGACCGGAGAGCAACGATCCCCCCGCGATCAGGGGAATCATGTCGACAAGGATCATCACCAGGATTCCGATCGGCAGCACGATCGCGGCAGCGATCATCTCGCCGCGCACGCTGGCCTTCCGACCGACCCAGCGACCGGTGTTGTGCAGACCGGCGGCCAGCATGAGGAAGAAGATCGTGAACGGGATCAGATAGACGAGGAACATCACGAAGTGGGTTCCGTTCAGGATGTGCAACTGCAGGATGTACAGGCGGAAGTCCGTCTTGAACAGCCAGTCGGAGATCACGAGTAGCAGGTACGCGAAACCAACGCTGCCGACCGCGACGAGGCCCGACTTGCCGATGACCGTCCAGCTGAAGCCGGCCGCCGTCGTGAACCCGTACTCGCGCGCCGTCTTCAGTGTGGAACGTCGCGTCGCGAAGTGGGTGACGATCACGATCGCCAGACCGATCAGACCGTTGAACAGCGCCCAGATCATGATCCCCGAGGTCAGGTTCTGCGGGAACAATGCGCTCGCGGGCACGTACTGGGCCCCGAAGTTGTTGAACCAGTAGAACGTCAGCGCCGGGATACCGGCCGTCAGCAGCGCGCCGATGACCCATCGGCGACGCGATCCCATGACCGCAGCGACCGGGGCCGAGAGACGGAGCGTCGAGAAGAAGGGCGTCCGGAGCAATAGCCCACCGACCGCGAAGATCGACAGGATGCCGCCGATGAACGCGATGAACGTTCCAAGTTCCTTCAGCCACCAGACCTGTCCCGGCGCCGAGTGTCCGCCGTCGAGTGTCTTGGCGAACCACTGCACGGCCTGGTCGACCGCATCCGGATCGAAGGTCAGCCCCGGGTGGTCTGTGACGGGTCGCACGACCTCGCGAGCGGTTCCGTCCGCGATGTTGCCGTAGACGGTACCGGCCTTGACCGGCGTGTCCGTGCCGAAGAACTTCTCGAGCTTGCTCCCCGACTGCATCTGCGAGGCGGCCGGAACCTCCCACATCAGCTGCGAGAACTGCTCCCAGGTGCCGTAGACGACCTTGACGTTCTTCGGGAAGGTGGTGGTGCCATCCGGAGCGACGCCGCCGCCGACGGACGAGCCCTCGAGCACCATCGACTTGTAGCCGTCAGGGAAGGCCGCCGCGGCGCTCACCACGGTCCAGCCGCCCATCGAGTGGCCCTCGAGACCGATGTTCTTGAGGTCGACGAAGTCGAAGGTGCGCAGGTAGGCCAGAGCGGCGGGGCCGCCGTAACCGGCGAAGAACGCGGCCGGGTCGGAGTTGCCGTGACCGTACTGGTCGATCGACAGCACCGCGTACCCGCGGCGCGACAGCTCGATCGCGAAGGCGTCCTGCGTCTCGTTGGTGTTGATGTAGCCGTGCACCGCCAGGATTGCCGGAACCTTGTTCTTGGTGCTCGCGCCCGTCGGCACATAGAGCTTGGCGGCGATGATGTGGCCGTCGGTGCCGACGAAGCTGGTGTCGCGCACCTGAACCGCTCCACCCGCCGTCTGCGTCCACGCGGCGAGACCGCCGCCGAGTAGTACGAGTCCGAAGGCGATGGCAAGGACTGCCCACAGCCGGACGGATGACTTGATGGTCGTCATCTCTGTTTGACCCTTCATTGGATTCTTGAATTGGGGTGACTTGCTCGGACCGTACGACAACCGTGTCGCGGCCCCGTCCACCCGCCTGATCGGGTGGGACGCTTTAAATCAGTGGGTCGGCTGCTCGTCTTCGACCCACCCGAGAGTGCGCTGCACGGCCTTCTTCCAGTAGTGGTATTCGCTAGCGCGGCGTTCCTCGTCGATCGCGGGGGTCCACTGCGCTGCCCGGTGCCAGTTGGCCCGCAGACTGTCGAGGTCCGGCCAGAAGCCGACCGCGAGTCCGGCGGCATACGCAGCGCCGAGCGCCGTGGTCTCTGCGACCATCGGTCGCACCACGGTGACGTTGAGCGCGTCGGCAAGGGTCTGCATGAGCAGGTTGTTGGCCGTCATGCCGCCGTCGACCTTGAGCTCAGTCAGCTCCATCCCGGTGTCGGCGACCATCGCGTCGACCACCTCCCGAGTCTGCCAAGCGGATGCTTCGAGCACGGCCCGCGCGATGTGCGCCTTCGTGATGTACCCGGTCAGCCCGGCGATAACACCGCGGGCGTCGCTGCGCCAGTACGGAGCGAACAGTCCCGAGAACGCGGGCACGAAGTAGCAACCGCCGTTGTCGTCGACGGATGCCGCGAGCGTCTCGATCTCGCTCGCCTTCGAGATGATGCCCATCCGGTCGCGGAACCACTGCACGAGAGCGCCGGTCACGGCGATCGAACCCTCCAGCGCGTAGACGGCCGGAGCATCGCCGATCTTGTACGCCATCGTGGTGATCAGTCCGTGCTTCGACTGCACGGGCTTGCTACCCGTGTTGAGCAGCAGGAAACTGCCCGTGCCGTATGTGCTCTTGATGTCGCCGGCGCGGAACGCCGTCTGTCCGAACAGTGCGGCGTGCTGGTCCCCCAGTGCGCCGGCCACGGGAATGCCGTCGAGGAAGCCGACGCACGTGCCGTAGACCTCGGACGACGAGGCGATGGTCGGCAGCACGGCGGCCGGAATGCGCATCCGGGTCAGAATCGTCTCGTCCCAGTCGAGCGTCTCGAGGTTCATGAGCATGGTACGGCTGGCGTTCGTGACGTCGGTCACGTGAGTGCCGCCGTCCACTCCACCGGTGAGATTCCAGATGAGCCAGCTGTCCATGGTGCCGAAGAGCACCTCGCCGCGTTCGGCGCGCTCGCGCAGACCCCCGACGTGCTCGAGTAGCCAGAGGAGCTTCGGCCCGGCGAAGTAGGTGGCGAGCGGCAGACCGGTGCGCTCACGGAAGCGCTCGGGCCCGACGATCTCGCCGAGCTCCTTGACGAGCGTGTCGGTGCGGGTGTCCTGCCACACGATGGCGTTGTACACCGGGCGGCCGGTCGCTTTGTCCCAGACGACGGTAGTCTCACGTTGATTGGTGATCCCGATCGCGGCGATATCGCTCGTGGTCAGTTCGGCCTGGTCAAGCGCCTCCTGCACAACCTCCTGCACGTTGGCCCAGATCTCGAGCGCATCGTGCTCGACCAGTCCCGATTTCGGGAAGATCTGCTCGTGCTCCTTCTGCGCGACGCTCACGATGCTGCCGTCCGCGTCGAAGACGATGCAGCGGCTCGAGGTGGTCCCTTGGTCGATCGCCGCGATGTACTGCGTGGTGGTCACGTCATCCTCTCCATTGAGACGCCGCCGTTCGACAATGTCGAACGATGGGCTCATTCTTATCGGTCCGATGAAACGGTGTCAAACGCGCGGCGTGTCACCCGCGGTGCGCGCCGAGATCTCGGGACACCGCGCGGGCAGCATCCCGCACGAACGCGATCAGCTCGGGTCGAACATTCTCGCGATCGGAGCACAGGCGCTCAACGGCCCCGCGGATCCCGATCGCACCTGCCACCAGGTTGCGGTCGTCCCGGATGGGTGCGGCAATCGCCGCCTCCCCCTCGACGAACTCGCCGATCTCCTGCGCCCATCCCTCGTCGAGCACGCGGCCGAGTTCGGCGTCCAGCGCGGTCGGGTCGACGATGGTCTGCGTCGTGAGGGGGGCCCAGTCCTCGTCATCCGGGTCGCGTCCCGGATCGTTCGCGAGCAGCACCTTGCCAAGCGCCGTTGCGTGAACGGGCAGAAGAGCCCCGACTTGCAGGGCCTGAACGCTGTCATCCGGCCGGAAGACGTGGTGCACGATGAGCACCCGACCGTCGTGCTGCGTCCCGATCTGCACGGCCTCCCGACTGCGCGAGGCGAGCGAGTCCGCCCAGTTGATCGCGCGAGTTCGGAGCTCGTTGACGTCGAGGTAGCTGTTGCCGAGATGCAGGAGCGATGCCCCGAGCTGGTACTTGCCGGTCACGCGATCCTGCTCGACGAATCCGATGTGCTGCAAGGTCGCCAGGATGCCGTGAACCGTGCCCTTGGGCAGGTCGAGGAACTTCGACAGCTCGACAACGCCGAGGCGTCGGCTCCCCGAAGCGAGGAGGTTGAGGATCGCCGCTGCTCGCTCAACCGATTGAATGCGACCTGGCACGTTCGAACGGTATCGCAGGATTCGACATTGTCGTACGCCAAATGTCGTACGCCCATGTCGTCGCGAGAGTGCCTCGAGGCTCGACGGGTGCCGAATTGTCGCGTTTCGCCGCAATTCGCGACCAAACGGCACCCCTCGAGGAGGCGGGGGCGCTGCAACCAGCCGCGCGTCGCCTAACCGCGCGTCGCCGTCACCCATGCCTCGAGCTTGGCCGACGCGGCCCCCGAGTCGATCGTCTCGGCGGCGACCGCGATCTTGTCGCGGAAGCGGGCCCGGATGTCCTGCTCGCCGGTCGTGTGGTCGTGCGCGAGCTCCCAGGCGATCAGCCCCGCGGCCGTGTTCAGCAGCACGATGTCGCGGACGGGTCCCTCCTCGCCGGCGAGCGTGCGACGTGCGACGCCGGCGTTGTACGCCGCATCCCCGCCGCGGAGGTCGTCGAGAGCCGCGCGCTTCAGCCCCAGGTCGGCGGGGTCGAGGTCGTGCTCGGTGACCGACCCACGCGACACCTCCCAGATGTGACTGTGGCCGGTGGTCGAGAGCTCGTCGAGTCCGTCGTCACCGCGAAAGACGAGAGCCGTGGCACCGCGGGTCTGGAAGACGCCGACGAAGAGTGGCACCTTCTCGAGGTTGGCGACGCCAACCGCTGAGGCCTCGGGTCGGGCTGGGTTGCACAACGGGCCGAGGAAGTTGAAAACGGTCGGAATTCCCAGTTCCGCTCGTGTCGGCCCCGCGTGTCGGAATCCCGGATGGAAGAGCGCCGCGAATGCGAAGGTGATTCCGACCTCGTCCAGCACGGCCGCGACTCGTTGCGGCGGCAAGGCGAGGTCGAGTCCGAGGGCGGCAAGAACATCCGACGAGCCGGATGCCGACGACGCCGCCTTGTTGCCGTGCTTGACCACCTTCGCGCCCGCAGCCGCTGCGACGATCGAGGACATCGTCGACACGTTGACGGTGCCGAAACGGTCGCCTCCCGTGCCCACGATGTCGAGCGCCATCGGGTCGACGGCGAGCGGCTGGGCGTTCGCGAGCACGGCATCCCGGAACCCGACGATCTCGTCGACGGTCTCACCCTTGGCCCGCAACGCGACCAAGAATCCGGCGAGCTGGGAAGGCGTCGCGCGCCCCGCGACGATCTCCTCCATTGCCCAGGATGCCTCGGATATCGACAGATCGGAGCCGTCGAGAAGCTCGGTGAGGATCGCGGGCCAGGTGAGTTCGGACGGCATGATCTCGATCGTAACGACCCGCCTGGAATGGAATCGGCACCGAGCAAAATCGACCATAATGGAAGGGTGACCTCCACCTCCCTCAGCGCCCCTGGCACCGCGGTCATCAACCGGCCGAACGTCGTGCAGGTCGGCGTCATCGTCTGGCTCGGCAGCGAGGTGATGTTCTTCGCGGGTCTGTTCGCGATCTACTTCACGCTGCGTTCCACATCTCCGGGGCTGTGGGCTCAAGAGACGGCGCACCTCAACGTGCCGTATGCACTCGTCAACACCCTGATCCTGGTGTCGTCGTCGTTCACCTGCCAGGCCGGTGTCTTCGCCGCCGAGCGTCTCCAGTCGCGACGCACCGGAAAGCTCCTCCAGTTCTGGAAGTGGGGTCTCGTCGAGTGGTTCTACCTCACCTTCTCCCTCGGGGCGGTCTTCGTCACGGGTCAGGTCTTCGAGTACGCGAACCTGGTCAGTGAGCACCTCGGCTTCGACACGAACTCGTACGGATCGTCGTTCTACCTGACGACCGGCTTCCACGCCCTGCACGTGACCTGCGGCCTCATCGCCTTCCTCCTGGTGCTCGGCCGCGTCTTCGCCGTCAAGAACTTCACCCACCGCGAGGCGACCACAGCGATCGTGGTCTCGTACTACTGGCACTTCGTCGACGTGGTCTGGATCGGCCTCTTCCTCGTCATCTACGTCCTCAAGTAACTACTCGACACGCAACTACTCGACACGCAACCCCGGTACATACGCCACCAGAATGGAACTCCCACAGAACATGGCGAAATCTGCTCCTCCCTCAGGTCGAAGGGCTCGCCCAACGGGCCGCCGGTCGCCGCTGGCATCCGTCGCCCTGTTGGTGATCGGTCTGCTGGCGACAGGCGGCGCATACGCCCTGTTCACCACGAGCGCGACGGCTGAGACGAGCTCGCAAGTCACTTCGATGGTCTCCGACGGGCAGAAGCTGTTCTCCGCGAACTGCGCCAGCTGTCACGGGCTCGCCGCGCAAGGGTCGGCTGTCGCGCCGTCGCTGATCGGCGTGGGCGCGGCATCCGTCGACTTCCAGGTCGGAACGGGCCGGATGCCGGCAGCCGCCTCCGGGCCGCAGGCCGAGCAGAAGCCTGTGCAATTCACCGACGCTCAGGTCGCCGCGCTCGCCACCTACATCGCAACCCTGGGCCCTGGCCCGTCGATCCCCTCATCCCAGTACCTCACCGGCAAGGGGAACGTCGCCACTGGAGCGGAGTTGTTCCGCGTCAACTGCGCCATGTGCCACAACGTTGCGGGAGCGGGCGGCGCCCTGACCGAGGGCAAGTACGCCCCGGCGCTCGCCGGCGTCAGCGCCAAACACATCTACGAGGCCATGGTCACGGGCCCGCAGAACATGCCGGTCTTCAACGACCTGAACATCACGCCTCAAGACAAGGCGAACATCATCAGCTACCTGAAGTACCTCGACAAGAACCCCTCGCCGGGCGGCCTCGACCTCGGTGGCCTGGGCCCGGTGTCCGAGGGCCTCTTCGTCTGGATCTTCGCCCTCGGATCGGTCGTCGGCATCGCCGTGTGGCTGACCGCGAAGTCCAACTGACGCCGTGTTGATCACCACTGGCCGGCATCTGAAAGGGAAATTCCATGGCTGAGCAGGGCGCGAGCGGGACCGGCGTCGAGAAGTACGACGCCAGTGTGTCCGCGGGCACCGGCGTCGTGACCTCGGACCGGATCGAGAATCCCGGATTCGAGCCCTTCCGGGCGCGCGTCTCCGAACTGGACCCGAAAAAAGACAAGGCGAACGAGCGTCGCGTCGGACTCATGTTCGGTCTGTCCATGATCGGAAGCGCGGCGGCGATCGCGGCGTACATCATCTTCCCGATCATCCCCGGCGACCCGGCATCGGTCCGAACCAACACCTTCCTTCTCGGCCTCGGTCTTGCGCTCGGCCTGTTCGGGATCGGCTTCGGAGCCGTGCACTGGGCCAAGTCCCTCATGGACGGTCACGACCTGGTCGAGTTCCGTCACGGCACCCGCGGCTCCGAGGCGACGCGCGCCAAGGCAGTCGAGGTGTTCCACCTGGGCAACAAGGAGTCCGGCATCGGGCGCCGCGCGATCATCCGCAACACGCTGATCGGCGCACTCGTGCTCTTCCCGCTGCCGGGAATCGTGGTCTTCCGGGACCTCGCCCCGGCCGCCGACCCCAACGCTCAGCTCAAGTTCACGGTCTGGAAGAAGGGCACCCGCCTGACAAAGGATCCGAGCGGCGTGCCGATCAAAGCTTCCGAGGTAACTCTCGGCTCAGTGTTCCATGTGATTCCCGACGGACTGAACAATCTCGAGGATAAACTGGAGCAGAAGGCCAAAGCCGCAGTCCTGTTGATGCGTCTGAGGCCGGAGGATCTCCACGTCTCGAAAGAGCGGGAGTCCTGGAACTACAAGGGCATCGTGGCTTACTCGAAGATCTGCACCCACGTCGGGTGCCCCGTCGCCCTGTACGAGCAGCAGACCCACCACCTTCTCTGCCCGTGTCACCAGTCGCAGTTCGACATCACGCACGAAGCGGAAGTCATTTTCGGTCCCGCCAAGCGCCCGCTGCCGCAACTGCCCATCACCATCGATTCCGAGGGCTACCTGGTCGCACAGAGCGACTTCCACGAGCCCGTCGGTCCTAGCTTCTGGGAGCGGGAACATTGACAGTCGACACCACAGCACCTGCCGCCGCACCGGCCACCGCGGCGTCCGAGTTGCCGCCCACGAACGGGACCCGCGTCACGAACTGGGCCGCGAACTACATCGATGAGCGCACGAGCATCTCGGGCCTCGTCAAGGAACTCGGTCGCAAGATCTTCCCCGACCACTGGTCATTCATGCTCGGCGAAGTGGCGCTCTACAGCTTTGTGGTCATCCTGCTCAGCGGCACGTTCCTGACGTTCTTCTTCCAGCCCTCGATGGCGGTCGTGACCTACGACGGTTCATATGCACCGCTCAAGGGCATTCAGATGTCGGCAGCGATGTCGTCGACGCTGAACATCAGCTTCGACATCCGCGGTGGACTGCTGCTGCGCCAGGTGCATCACTGGGCGGCCCTGCTGTTCGTGGCATCCATTGGTCTGCACATGCTGCGTATCTACTTCACGGGCGCGTTCCGCAAGCCGCGCGAGATCAACTGGGTGATCGGCTTCGTGCTCTTCGTCCTCGCGCTGGCCGAGGGCTTCACCGGCTACTCGCTTCCGGATGACCTGCTCTCCGGCAACGGGCTGCGCATCATCGACGGCATGGTCAAGGGCATCCCGGTGGTCGGTACCTGGATCTCGTACCTGCTGTTCGGCGGCGAGTTCCCCGGCACGGCGGTAGTCGGACGGTTCTACAGCCTGCACATCCTGCTGCTGCCTGCGATTCTCGTCGCAGCGCTGGGCGTCCACATGGTGCTGCTGATCGTCAACAAGCACACCCAGTTCGCCGGGCCGGGTCGCACCGAGGGCAACGTCGTCGGCTCCCCGATCATGCCTGTGTTTGCGGCGAAGGCCGGCGGATTCTTCTTCATCATCTTCGGCGTGATCATGCTCACCGCATCGTTCGTGACGATCAACCCGATCTGGGTCTACGGTCCATACGATCCATCTCCGGTGTCGGCGGGAACGCAGCCGGACTGGTACATCGGGTTCGCCGACGGTGCCCTGCGGCTGATCCCGCATGGCTGGGAGTTCATGCTCGGCCCGTACACCGTCTCGATGAATATCATCGTGCCGATCCTCGTGCTGATCGTGTTCCTGGTGCTGGTCGCCGGGTACCCGTTCTTCGAGGCCTGGGTGACCGGTGACAAGCGTGAGCACCACATCGCCGACCGTCCGCGCAATGCGTCGACCCGCACCGCGATCGGAGCGGCAGGCGTGACCTTCTACGCGGTCCTCTGGGCCGCGGCGAGTTCGGACCTCGTCGCAACGCACTTCAAGCTGACGATCGAAGGCGTGATCACGTTCCTGCAGGTCACGATCTTCGTCGGGCCGGTCATCGCGTACTTCGTCACGAAGCGGATCTGCATCGCGCTTCAGAAGAAGGACCGCGAGATCGCACTCCACGGGTTCGAATCCGGTCGGATCGTTCGTCTGCCCGG
>JALYHS010000201.1 GCA_030776385.1 Actinomycetota bacterium | reverse complement strand
CCGACGAAGAAGAGGAGCGGGGTCGTGATCAGCACCGACAGGAAGGGATCGATCCCGAGTTGGGTGAACAGGGTGTATGTCAGGTACGCCCCGAGCACCACAAGAGCACCCTGTGCCAGGTTGACCACCTTCATGATGCCGAAGATGAGCGTCTGGCCACTCGCCATGAGGGCGTACACCCCGCCGGTGAGGATGCCGAGAATGATCGCTTGGATCAGTGCGTGCATGCCCCGCTCCCGCCTATCCGGCCCAGTTCGGCTTCGGCGCGACGGGTGAAGCCGCCGCCTTCGATGCCGGGTAGACCGTGGTGAGTTTGCCCTTGATCCACTGAATCAGCAGGTAGGCGCCCTTCGGAGCTCCGTACTGGTCCCAGCTCAGGTTGCCGACGAGCGTCGGCCAGCTGCCGGTGTGCAGCGTCTTGATGATGGTCGCGTTGTCGACCTTCCCGGTCTTCTTCGCCACCTCTTCGAGCAGCATGCCTGCCGAGTACGCCTCCGCGGAGGTCGGGTCGATCGACTGGGCGTCACCGCCGTACTTGGCGGTGTAGTCCGCGATGAACTTCGAGCTGCCGGACACCGTCGAGTCTGCGTACCAGTCGGCGCTCGAGAAGACACCCTCGGTGTTCGCGACGCCAACGGCGGCCGGGAAGTCGGCCGGCGAGTTGGCGCCGTTCGACTCGAACAGCCACTTCGGGTTGAACTTCAGCTGGATCATGGCCTTCATCTGCGCGAAGGCGTCGGCCTCCTGGCTTCCGCCGACCACAACATCCGGATTGGCCGCCGACATGCCGGACATGATCGGGGTCATGTCCGCGGTCTCGGCGGGGTAGGTCTGGTCGTAGACGGTCTTGATGCCGGCGGCCTCGAAGCGCTTTTGGATGTTCTCGGCGATCG
Source organism: Actinomycetota bacterium (assembly GCA_030776385.1). Lineage (GTDB taxonomy): Bacteria > Actinomycetota > Actinomycetes > Actinomycetales > Microbacteriaceae > Lysinimonas. The sequence goes on along the minus strand of JALYHS010000201.1, from coordinate 13,816 downwards.
GTGCCGCGAACGGATCATCGAGCTTGGCGTAGCCCGCCGTCTTCGGCCGCTGGCTCGCGGGCAGCGACAGGATGTAGTCGGCGAAGACATTGCCGCCGGAGGTGGTCGGCGCCGGCTGGACGAAGAAGAGGTTGCCGAGCTTCTCCGCGAACACCGACGGGCCGCCGCCTGCGGGCTCGATGAACGAGTAGCCGTACCGGTTGACGACACGCGCGGCGGGCACGGTCAGCAGGCTGGAGAACGGGCCGAACACGATGTCGACCTTCTTCTGGGTGATGAGGTTCGTGTAGTTGCTCACGACCTGAGTGGGGCTCGATGCGTCGTCGACGATCGACAACTGCACCTTGCGTCCGAGCACCCCGCCCGACTTGTTGACGACGCCGGCCCAGAGTTCGTAGCCTCGTTGGGCGGCCTTGCCCGAATCGGAGAAGTCCCCGGACAGCGACAGGGAGATCCCGATCGTCAGGGGGGTTCCGCTCGATGAACCCGACGACGCTGCCCCGGTGGTGCAGCCCGCGAGGGCGAGGGTCGCGGAGAGGACTGTGGCGGTCGCGGCGAGCGCACGCGTGCGGCGCAGCCTGGCGGAATGGATTGGTAGTTGCATCGTTGCTCCTAACAGGGGACTGCACGGCTGCTCGGCCTGACATGAAACGGGCAACAGCGCCAACATTTCGATCGAACCGCAATCGTTTGCACCACGATGGCACCAGTTCGGATGCCTGTCAAGCATGTCGACGAGAGGCCGTTGGGTCAGCGAACGGGTCCGGTTGACGCCCGCACGATCAACGCGACCGGAAGCACGACGCGAACCGGCGTGGTGCCGGAATCATCGATCTGGTCGAGCAGAACCCGTGCCGATTCGGCGCCGAGTTGGAAGTGCGGCGTGCGGACCGTCGTCATCGGCGGCTGGAAATCGCCGGCGAACGGCATGTCGTTGAAGCCGACGACCGACATGTCGTCCGGGCAGCGCAGGCCGTGGGTGCGCAGGGAGTGGTAGACCCCGAGGGCGAGCAGATCATTGCCGGCGACGACCGCTGTCGGTCGCTCCTGGCCCGACTCCAAAAAGGCATCCATCACCCGCTGACCCTCGTCAACGGCGTACGCCGAGGTGACCAGGACGCGCCCGTCGAGCTCGAGCTCGCGGCATCCTTCCTCGAACGCCTTGGCCCGTACCTGGCTCGTCGAGAAGGCCGCCGGCCCGGCGAGGTGCACGATTCTGCGATGGCCGAGCTCCGCCAGATGACGCAGAGAAGCCCGTATTCCCTGGGCATCATCGCCCACCACAGCGGGATAGGGCACCTCGCTGGCATCGCGATTGACCATCACGGCGTGGATGCCGCGCTTGTAGGCCTCCCCCGCCATCGACGGTCCGCTGTGACCGGTGGCGAAGATGAATCCGTCTACCTGTCGCTGCACGAGCGAGTCGAACAGGAGCCGTTCGGTCGCGTCGCTGCCGTCGGTGTTGACCACGACGGGCGAGTAGCCGCGCGGAGCGAGGTAGCTGTCGATGCCGCGCACGATGGGCGGGAAGATCGGGTTGGTCAGGTCCGGGATGATGACGCCGATCGTCATCGACGAGCTGGTGCGAAGCCCCCTGGCGATCGAGTTCGGGGTGTAGTCGAGCTGCCGAGCGGCGGCGCGGACGCGGCTGGCCGTCTCGCTGTTGACCTGAGCCTCGGTCTTCTGATTCAGCGCGCGGGAAACGGTTCCGGGGTGCACGCCCGCCAGGGCGGCGACGTCCGCGATCGTCACGCGCGTGGACATGGGATCCACGATAGCAGTCGGGCCGCCGGGAACCGGTGGCGTCGGTGATCGGGTTGACTCGGCGCGGGAGTTGGCTGAATAATGGCCAAAGTCGCAATCGATTGCATTTGGTCGAGTGCAGACCGAGCGCGAGGGAGAAGGGCATGACTTCAATGACGAAGCCAACGATCGGCTGGATCGGAGCGGGACGCATGGGGTTCGAGATGGCCTCGAAACTGCTCAGTGCCGGTTACGACGTGGCCGTCTACAACCGCACCAGGTCCAAGGCCGAGCCTCTGATCGACGCGGGAGCGACAGTCGTCGACCGCCCCGTCGACCTCGCCGACCGGGACATCGTTTTCATCATGGTCTCCGCGCCCCGGGACCTCGAGGCCGTCACGGTCGGCGAAGGCGGCCTCCTGACGTCGGAGAGCCGCGCGCCGGGAATGATCATCGACTCGTCGACGGTGTCCCAGGATGTCTCGACCCGCATCCGGACACTCGCGCAGAACCGGGGGACGGATTTCCTAGCGGCACCGGTCAGCGGCAACCCCAAGGTCATCGCGGCCGGGAAGTTGACCATCGCCGTCTCGGGCCCGCGCGAGTCATTCGACCGTGCGCACGAGGTGTTGACAGCCATCGGGAGGAGCGCCACCTACGTCGGCGAAGGCGAGGTGGCCCGCCTGGTGAAGATCGCCCACAACGTCTTCCTGGGCGTCGTGATGCAGTCGCTCGTCGAGATCGTCGCGCTCACCGAGAGTGGCGGCGTCTCCCGCGCGGCGTTCCTCGAGTTCCTGAACGACTCCGTCATGGGCTCGACGTTCACCCGGTACAAGACTCCCGCCCTCGTCAACCTCGACTTCACCCCCACGTTCACGATGCCGCTGCTGTCGAAGGACTTCGATCTCGGTCTCGCGGCCGCCCACGAACTGCACGTCCCGATGCCGGTCGCCGCGCTCACGGCGCAGCTGGTGTCATCCGCCGCCGGTGCCGGCTACCTCGACGAGGATTTCGCCGTGCTGCTGCTCGAGCAGGCGCGCCGGTCCGGCATGCAGCTTCAGTCGGAGGACGTGCCGGTACGCAGCGGCCTCGAGGTGCCCGCTCATGAGTGACCGACCCCTGCAAGCGCCGGGACACATGAACGTCGACTACGAGCTCCGCGTCGACATGGATCGGCTTCGCACGTATCGGATCGACCGCGCCAAGAAGGCGCTCGAGGCGAGCGAGTGCGGGGCGTTCCTGCTCTTCGACTTCTACAACATCCGGTACACCACCTCGACGTGGATCGGCGGGGCCCTCGGCGACAAGATGATCCGCTACTGCCTGCTCACCCGCGATCGCGAGCCGATCCTCTGGGACTTCGGGTCGGCGGTGCGCCACCACAAGCTGTACTCGACCTGGTTGCCCGACGAGAACTGGCGGCCCGGGTTCCTCGGCTTCCGGGGCGCGGTCGCACCGGACGCCGGTCTCATGCGGGACGCCGTGACCGAGATCAAGGCCCTCCTGGTCGAGGCGGGAGTCGCGGATGCGCCGGTCGGCGTCGACATCGTCGAACCGCCGTTCCTCTTCGAGATGCAGCGGCAGGGACTGACGATCGCCGACGCACAGCAGCACATGCTCGACGCGCGCGTGATCAAGTCGCAGGACGAGATCATGCTCCTCAACCAGGCCGCGGCCATGGTGGATGGCGTCTACCAGAACATCGTCGATGTCCTCAAGCCCGGCATCCGGGAGAACGAGATCGTCGCCCTGGCAAACAAGAGGCTCTACGAGCTGGGCTCGGACCAGGTCGAGGCGGTCAACGCGATCTCCGGCGAGCGCTGCAACCCGCACCCGCACAACTTCACCGACCGGATCATCCGACCAGGGGATCAGGCGTTCTTCGACATCATCCACTCCTTCAACGGCTACCGCACCTGCTACTACCGCACCTTCGGCGTCGGGAGCGCAACCCAACTTCAGCGCGACGCGTACAAGCAGGCCAGAGAGTGGATGGATTCGGCGATCGGCGCGATCAAGCCGGGCGTCGGCACCGACCAGGTCGCCCGACTGCTGCCGAAGGCCGAGGAGTTCGGATTCGACAGCGAGCTGGCGGCGTTCGGCCTGCAGTTCGCGCACGGCCTCGGCCTCGGTCTCCACGAGCGGCCGATCATCTCCCGCCTGAACTCGCTCGATCACCCCATCGAGCTGCAGGTCGGGATGGTCTTCGCGATGGAGACATACTTCCCCGCACCCGACGGCATCTCGGCGGCGCGGATCGAGGAAGAGGTGGTCGTGACCGAGACCGGCACCGAGATCCTGACGAAGTTTCCGGCTCAAGAACTCTTCGTCGCCAACGAGTACTAGGACGCCGGCTTCCTCACGCTGTAGCTCGGTTCGCTGAGACCGGGGGCAGCGGGTCGAGCGCCCGTCGAGAGGTCGAAACCGCTCTTCCGGCGCTCCCGAGGAACGGATATCGACCTCTCGACGCAGGAAATCGCGCTCATCGAGGATGCCGCGTCGCGGTTCCTCGCGGTGCCACGCACAACCTAGGGGGTGAGGCGACGCGCGCCCGGACCGACGGCACCCAAGGCGTCATCCGGATTCAACAGGGCACACGAGCGCATCGAGAGACATCCGCAGCCGATGCATCCTGTCAGCTCGCGTTCGAGTCGCTCGATGGCGCGGCGGCGTTCTTCGAGTGACCGCTTCCAGACCTGTGACGCTCGCCGCCAGTCGGCCTGCGACGGTGTTCGATCCAACGGAACTGTCGCGAGAGCCTCCTGCACGTCGGCGAGCGGCACGCCCAGCCGTTTCGCGACGGTGATGAGCGACACACGGCGGAGCATATGCCGCGGATAGCGCCGCTGGTTGCCACTCGTGCGTTCCGCCGCGATCAACCCCAGGGTCTCGTAGTACCGCAGCGCCGACAGCGCCACGCCGCTGCGCCGACCGAGCTCTCCGATCGTCAACCAGTCGCTCAACGAGTGCCACTGCGCCATCTCGATCCCCGATCCGCTTGACCTCAACGTTACTTGAGGTTCTAGCTTGGGCGAGTGGCCCGGATGAGTGCCGCGTGGTCGACCACTCACCGGAGGAACGCATGACATCCGCAGGAACCAGTCCCCTGGCCACGCCGCTCGTCGGGCTGCTCGCCACCCCGACGTCGCGGCTCCCGTACCAGCACAACGTGCTGCTTCGTTCGTACGTACTCGAGCGCCCCCAGGGCAACCTGATCGTGTACAACTCCCCCGGAGTGAGCGAGTCGGCGACCGCAATCCGTGCTCTCGGCGCGCCGACTCGGCTTCTCGTCAATCACGGACACGAATCCATGTACGGGCAGCCCGAGCTCGACGTGCCGGTCTGGGTCCACACGAAGGACCGCGCGGAGGTGGCGACGTCCCTGCGCGTTGCGGGCACCTTCCACGAGCGGACGACCATCGACCACGACCTCGACGTGATCCCCACCCCGGGCCACACCGCGGGGACGACCTCCTACCTCTGGGACAACGGCACCCACCGCTTCCTCTTCACCGGCGACTTCATCTGGATCGAGAACGGCGAATGGAAAGCCGTCGTTCTCGACCCTGCGCTTCGCCGCGAGTACCTCGACAGCCTCGCGCTCGTCCGCGAACTCGACTTCGACGTGCTCGTGCCGTGGGGCACCACGGAGGGCGGCCCGTCATTCGGCCTCGTCGCGAACACCTCAGAGATGCACCACCGCGTCGACGCGATCATCGACCGGGTCGCGTCGGGTGACAACCGCTGACGTCCGACGCGCCAAATACTTCATCGTCGACGACGTCCTCAGCTCATGATGTCGGAGACGAATGGAGACAGCCGGGATGTTGTTCGAGCACGACCTCGCCGAGGACCGCGGTGGGTGCAACACCATCGCTGAAAGCTACGTGACCACCTCGGCGGGCTCCGTCTCCCGCTCGACAACCAGCGTCATCTTGGTCACCACGGCCGCGATCGCTCCCACCGCGAGCAACACCGGCGCGATCCACACTGCGAGCACTCCGACCGCGAGACCTGCGGTGAGCGGGATTTCCAGCAGCGAGCTCCCGTCTTCGCGCTTCAGGATGATGCGCCGCACGTTCCCCTCATGGGCAAGTTCCCGCACCTTTCCGAGCAGCTTCTCGCCCGAGACCTCGAACTCCTCGTATGTCACCTTGTTCTCGTTCATCGCCGTACATCTCCTCCCGACGCCCCGCGCCGGTTCATCTCTCGCAGCATCTGCTGCTCCCACAAGCCTGCGATGGAAACGGTGCTCACGTGAGGGCGAAGGTCCTGCCGAGGCGAGGTTCACCGCCCCGTCTCAGGACGAACTCACGGTCAGTTCGTTCTTGATTCTGCCGACCGCCGGGGCCGACCAGGCGGCACGGCCGGCACGACTCTTCTCCGCCCACGAGCGCAGCGTCCCCGTGAGCGTCGCCTCGTCGCCATGAATGGCGACCGAGATCGCATTGGCATCCAGGGTGGCGTCGCGGATGAATGCCGCCTTGATGACACTCTCCGTTCCCAGTACCGTGGCCCGCGGCTTGAGGTGGATGCTGTTGTCGACCCGGAGCACTCCGACGATTCCGTTGACGACCCGGCTCGCGAGATCGCGCTGGTAGTTCCAATCGACGGTGCCGGTGAGGGTGACAACGTGGTCCCGGACTTCGGCTTTGACGCTGCCTTGGGGGATTCCCGCCGTCCAGGAGAGCACCTTGGAAACCGACTCCGCGAGATCAGTGTCCGTTCCAGTCGACTGGTGGGAGGTCCTGATGATCAGCTCGTCAGCTACGACACTGACTCCTGTGACCCGAAGTGCCGCGTTCTTCGCGGCGATTCGATCACTGTAGCTGTCGACCTCCCCGCTGAGAGTGACGACGCCGTCCTCGGCAGACACGCCGATGTGAGCAGAGTTGACCTCGGGGGTCCACTCCAGTTCATCGCTGACCGATGCCTGAAGCTGGTAGTCCGTTGTGGTTTCAGTGTGATTCGTCATACCCGAAGCCTCCGCCTTCGCCGGAGGCGGCGTTAGTGCCTGAAGTCCCGACTCAGTCGCCAGCAATCACGAGGGAACCGGAAGCGTCTCCGTTGCGTAGGTCTTCCAAAGCCATTGCCACTTTCGAGAACGGGTAGTCAGGGACCTCGGGAGTGAGCCGCAGATTGTACGCGATGCGCAGGAAGGCTGAGCCGTCGGCTCTCGTGTTCGCGGTCACGCTTCTGAGGTCGCGTTCCTAGAACAGCTCGGCGTCGTAGTTCATTGCCGGAATATCGCTCATGTGGATTCCCGCGATCACCACGGTGCCGAGCCCCTGCGGCCTTTGCGATCTGCGCTGTCAGGTGGGCGCTGGATCCTAACCCGTAGAGGCCGAGGTTGCCCCCGGGCGGAAGAGCGGACCGCAGGAGCGACGGGTAGCCGATGATGCCTCCACACAGAAGGGTGCCGTAACGACCGGGTCCGTACCGGGAGGCAGCGGGGATGCGAACGCCTCGGGAACGGTCGTGAACTCCGCGAATCCGCCGTCCACATCCCAGCCGTTGTATGTGGAGAACGGGTCGGCACACTCCGCACGCACGAACACGCACGAGCGCTTCATCCGAACCCGGCGTCGGGATAGGTGCGGATGACCGCGACCGAATGATCAGAAGTGTCGGACCTCCACGCGTGCATCGTCACCATTGGTCTTCTCACGCCGTCGACAACGAACGAGTCAGGGGTGCGCGGGCGGGTGTGGCGGCTTCGGGTTCACGACCCCATCCGTCGGTGCGGGGAGCCCCTTCCCGTCACGGGTCACCAGGTTCGGCATCGGCTGCTCGAGCGCACCTTTCCATGGCTTCGGGGGGACGGCTTTGGGCCGCGGGCTGGGCGGAACCGGCTGTGTGATCTTCGATCCTGGAACGGGAGGTACCGGGCGAGTCAGTGACGGCTGCACGTAGTCGGCGAGCGAAGGTGCGGTGTCCACTCGGGGGACGCCCATCGGCGGCAGGCCGAGCAGGTCGATGATCGTCTTCGGGATCGACGCGTGCGAGTGCCATTCGGGGTCGATCTGCTGCGCGACCCTGCCGCCGAACATGATCAGCGGGATGCGGGAGCCGCCGATCGCCGCGAAGCCCTTCGGATGCAGAGCGTCGGGGAGGGTCTCGATGACCGGTGTCGTAACGGAATCGGCGTAGCCACCCCAGTCATCCCAGGTGAGGATGAACGTCGTGTTCTCCCAGCCGCCACCGTCGATGACGGCCTGGACGCGATCCCAGACCAGGTTCTGCCCGTGCGTGATGTAGTCGGGGTTGCTGACGAAGGGCGGGTGCTCGTCGTATCCGGCCGGCGACCAGACGTAGACGACCTCCGGAAGCAGGCCGGCCTTTGCCATCGGGATGAACTCGTTCGGATGGTGCACGTTCGCCGACCCCGGCGCTGTCGTCAGGCTGGTGTAGAACTTCGTCGGGTACCCGCCCCCGTCGGGGAACGCCGCCCACGTCACGTGGCCGGCTTCAGCCGCGGTGAAGATCGACGGGAGATCCCACACCGGGTGCGGCCCCACGAACGGCGGATTCTTCATGGTTGGCATCTGACCGCCGACGGCGAGCATGTGGCCCGGCGTCGAGTTCGAACCCGAGCCGAAATGGTGATCCGAGAAAACGAACTCCTTGGCAATGTAGCTGTAGAACGGGATCACACCGTCGTTGTCGATCTGGACGGCGAGTGCCGGGTAGTCGCCCATCGAGTAGTGCACCCAGGCGTTGCGGTCGTGCGGTTGATCGAAGTTCGGCGGAGCCGTCAGCAGCGTTCCGTTGTTCGCGACCGCGGCGCCCCACTCGGCCATGGTGGGGAAGTAGAAGTCGGTGGTCTTGTTCTCCTGCAAGAACACGACGACCCGATGCCCGGGAATCTGTGCCACGATGCTCTCCGATCCAACGACGCGGGGAGACGGCCATCCCGCCTCGCCAGGCTCAATCAACCACCAGCAGCCCGGGTAGACAAGTCCTTCTAGGTGAACACTGACCCGGCGCTGTCATCAGGCCGTGAGGGCGGGTCCGTCGCGACGAGCTGATCAAACCCGCGGCCCAAAGCGAAACGAACGGCCGGGAGCCCCCCAGCGGGATTCCCGGCCGTTCAGGTCTACCTTCGCGACGGGGGTGATCGAACTCTCGAGACGACATGTCGCCGATCGCCTTCGCGGCGTCCTCGCGGGCCGACTGGAGCCGTCGACCGCGCCAGGACGTGGGGGCGAGGATCTGCACCGACGATGATTCGGTCACCGAATCCCGAGGCGATCATGATGGCGGCGAACTCAGCATCGATCCACTCGCTGTCGAGCAGAAGCAACTCGAGTTCCCATTCGTCCAATCCAGGCTCGGTACGAGGCCCGACCTTCACCGTTTCAGTGGTCATCACGAACTTCTCTCTGGAACCGGGCTCGGTTAGGCGTTGACGCTCTTGACCTCCTTCCGGTGAGCATCGCCATCACGGCTGAGGACGTTGATCTTGCGCGGCTTCGCCTTCTCGGCGATCGGGATGGTGAGCCGGAGCACGCCGGCGGTGTAGTCGGCGTTCACCTTCTCGGTGTCCACTGCATCGCCGAGGACCAGCTGCCGACTGAAGACGCCCCACGGACGCTCTGTCGCGACCGCGTTGGCCGCGTCGGGCATGTGACTCAGGCGCTCGGCCCGGATTGTCAGGATGTTGCGTTCGACGTCGATATCGAGCTTCTCGGGATCGATTCCCGGAAGGTCGAGCTCGACGACGAACTGATCGCCATCCCGCCAGGCGTCCAGCGGCATCCCGGTCGGCCGGGCCACCGTCCCGAACATCTGCTGCGTGAGCCGGTCGAGTTCACGGAACGGGTCATGTTGCAACAGCATTTCTTGATCTCCTCCATTTCACTTGTTCAAGGACCATCGACTGATCTGTGTCGACTGGTATAGGTTTTATAACTCCAACTCAGGAGGTAATGCAAGTGGATTTCGCCGACTTTTTTCGAGGAAGCAATGCCTGATCAGATCAACGGCGACCGCGGCGTCTACAGCATTGCCGTGGCCGCGGAACTGGCCGGCCTTGGGGAGCAGACCCTTCGTCTCTACGAGCGCAAGGGACTCCTCACGCCGGCCCGCACCTCGGGGGGAACTCGTCGATACAGCGACAACGATGTCGTCGTCCTGCGCCGAGTCGTGGAGCTTGTGGCCGAAGGACTCAACCTCACTGGAGCACGTCGCGTCCTCGAGCTGGAGTTGCTCAACGGGCAGCTCCAGACACAGATCGCCAAGCTGAATACCACTCTCGCGTCGAGGTGACCGAGGAGGGGACCGAGTTGTCCCGTGGTACGCGGCTCAACGTGGTGCTCTTGCCCCAGCCCGCGTGCGGGTCTACTGTCGGGCGGCAACGGAGGAGGTTCGATGGCGGTCATCCTGGGCGAGCTTTTCATGCACAACCTCGGAGCGCTCCGGGTGGAGCCCACGGCCAAACGGATCCGAGCCATCGCCGCCGGGCAGACGGTGGTCGATAGCCGGGACGCCATGCTGGTCTGGGAACCCAAACGCGTCGTCCCGACCTACGCCGTGCCCGAGCGAGACATCGACGCCTCCGTCCGCTCGGTGGGACCGAACGACATCGATGGACGCGACTTCGCACGAATCCCGGTCTGGGACCCGCGCGTTCCATTCGGCGTAAGACTCACGCCCGGGCATCCGGTGCTCCTGGAAAGAAGCGGGAGCGAGTTCGCCATCAACGGGTTCATCGCTGCCGATCCGAGCCTCGACGGATACGTGATTCTGGACTTCGACGGATTCGACACCTGGCTCGAAGAGGACGACCCGATCATCAGCCACCCGCACAGTCCGTTCTCCCGGATCGATATCCGCCAGACCTCACAGGACGTCCGCCTCTCACTCGAGGGTGTCCCCATTGCCCGGACCACTCGCGCACGCATCCTCTTCGAGACCGGACTCCCCCCGCGGTACTACTTCCCGAGGGAGGACGTGCTGGTGGAGCTGGAACCATCAGACACGGTGACGTCGTGCGCATACAAGGGAGTTGCGCGCTACTTCAGTCCGGTCATCCCCGGGGCGAACACTCGAGACCTCGCCTGGTCGTATGAGAACCCTTTGATCGACGGTGAACCGGTGCGGGACTACCTGTGCTTCTTCGACGAGAAGCTGGATCTCACCATTGATCGGATCGAGCGGCCCAGACCACAAACACCCTGGTCGTAACCGGAACGAACTTTGGGGGTATGCCAAGAGCCCGGGTGCGAGATCGACTGGTGCGCCGAGAGAACTGTCAGCCCGCGGTCGGGGGACGTGTGGCTGCAGATGCTTTCGCCTGCTCGGCGGCGATAGACGCGGTGACTTCCATCAGGACTCTTTGATGGATCTCCTGGGTGAGCTGGTGAACAGACCGTGTCAGGTCGGTGTTCTCGTGAAGCAGATGGTCGGACGCCGCGTAGTCGTGGTCGGCTTTTGCTTGCTGGAATGACGCTTGCCGGTTCTGACCGATCATGACGAAAGTGGAAAGGAAGATCGCTTCGAGCGACACGATGAGAGTCAGAGTGGGCCACGGGTTGGGTTCGAAGAACAGCATCCACGCCGCGAAGACCACGACATGGAGGTAGACGAACTTCATCGAGCCGGCGAAGGCGGTGATTCCGTCGGCGACGCGCAGTTGGATGCTTCCAGCCCGGTGCTCGGCCTCAGCGAGAACGCTCGGATGAAGGGTGGCCCTGTCCGCCGTCGCAAGAAGTCGGCGAGGCACAATGCTCGGCCGGGCGACGCGGGATGGTTTTGGGCGGTCTGTGGACTCGAGCTGGGTCATGATTTCTCCGATCATCGGTGACTGGGCGCGCCCGGCGCGCTGCGAGCGAGCGTAGCTTCCGGTTGGAAGCTCGCCACCACTAGAGCCTGACTGGAAGGCGTGTATTCGCTCTGATCTTCACGCCCTCCGGTCTTCACGGAGCCAGCTGGTGGCCTGACCCTCTCGTCTCGGGGGTGGCCCAGAGTTCGCGTTCGATTTTTGTGGCGAGCTCACGCAGGAGGGACTCTTCTTGCCCGTGGAGTTGGCGTGGCTGGGTGTCGTACACGCACAGGGCACCGACCCGCTGCCCGTCGGGTGCCTCGATGGGGTAGCCGGCGTAGAACCTCACATGCGGGTCGCCCGCAACATAGGGGTTGTCGCAGAATCGCGGATCGTCGAAGGTGTCGCCAATGATGAGCCCACCGTGGCTGTGGATCGTCGTGTTGCAGAACTCGGTGGCGCGGACACCGACAGGCTCGCTGGGTCCGAGGTGCGATTTGCTCCATCTGCGGTCGTGGTCGATGAGGTTGAACGAGGCGTATCCGGTGGCGAAGACCCGTTGTGCTTGCGCGACGATGCGGTCGAATCGTGGCTCGGGAGCGGTGTCCAGAATCCCCAACCCTTCCAGCGAAGCTTGGCGGCGCGCCTCGGAGGCAATGGGGTCGCTCCGCGGAGAGCCGGCCATGAACTCCGCCTCCAAGTGATTCACCAGCGACGGAGCGAGGGTGACGGCGAAGCCCTCGAACGTGCGGGCCGTGTGAAGACGGTCGCTAGGCGACTCGTGCTGCACGGGGAACGGGACGAAGCTGACGTTCTCGAAACCGTTGATGACTTCCCGCGACTTCTCGTTGAATCTCTGGAACGCTTTCGCGACCGCGCCCCCCTGCGGGGAACGGAACAGGGGCACGATTGTCGGGTCGGGGCTCTCGATGAAGAACACTCGAGCTGACCTCGGCACCTGGGAGGACAGGATGTGCAGCAACACTTCCAGATGTGCCGCCCACTCACGTGGGGTGGTGCCCGCCATCGCGTCGGCCAAGCCGAGATCCACCACGACCGCGTCGTATCGGTCGAGTTCCAGCAACCGCGCCGCGGCAACTGCCTCTTCCATCGTGAACCACGATTGAGCCTCGATCACGACATCAACACCGCGACGGGTTTTCTGCGCGATGGAACGGGCCAAAAATCCCGGAAACGCAACCTCATGGCTGAGGACACCGCGGCCCACGATGATGTCGCTCCCGAACAGGAGAATGCGGTCAGGGTTCGGGCCGCCCGCATGCACACGTGGAATATCCGTCGGGGATTCCACCGACTCGATCAGCGCCCTCGTCCGGACCGACCACACCCGAAAACGGCTCCGCGCGAACAACGATCCCCCGCTGGCCATGTTGTCCCCCCGGTCACACCCGCCTGAAGAAACCGTATGCTCCAGTCGGCCGTGGCGCGAACCCCCAGAGCGGGGTTCCTCGGCGGAGTCAATTGACCACCGCAACCGGTAGAGCAGCGCCTGCTCTTTAGCTACCGTCTGGCCACCCACCGCGGTGTAGCACCATGGGATGCCAAGGGAGAGCCCCCGTCGGGTTGGTCATGACGCGTGTCGTCTGCGCGAGGTATGGTCGCGAACCACGCCAGCATCCGGCCGGCGGGACAAGACCGACTGACAGCGCCGCGGACTGCCCGAGGATCCCAGCGAGTGCTTCGTGCAACTGCGGCTCATCGACTGCGGCTGCCTCGTGCCAGTATTCGTCATGGGCCACCTGACCCGCCGGGGTGAGCGCGATCCTTCCATCGACGAGGGAGTCGGCCAGGCCAGATCGCTTCAAATAATTGACGCCCATCGAGAGAGCTTCCCTCGAGACCCCCGTACGAACGGGGAGGTCTCGTGGAGGGACAGCTGCGGCGCCCCCCAGGATGCGGATGAAAATCGCACCGAGAGGCAGCGACACTCGTGTGTTGTTTTCGTGCGTAAGGGTAATCGCGGTGAGCGCTTGCCCCAAGAGCGCGACGAGCGGAATGTGATCTCCCGATGCTTCTCCAGCAACGACGTGCGTCATGAATCCGTCCGACGGGGCAACTTGAGGGGGAGACCACGGCATCGACGACGGCGCCCGCAGCGAGAGTGCATCACGCAAAGCTGTCACCGTCGCGTCACCGAACCGTAACCGCCAGCGCTGCTCGACTTCGTCGACCATGCGCGGCCACACCTTCTGGACGTAGCTGCCTGCGCGGGTAACTCGTACGGTGGTGCTGTCGTTGACCCCGCGGTTGGTGCCGTACGCGCCCCTTCGACCGGAGCCGCTCTCACCG
>JALYHS010000200.1 GCA_030776385.1 Actinomycetota bacterium | reverse complement strand
GGATGACCGCCGGGATGCGCCAGTCCATCAGCGCACCGGCCGATCGACAGCGAGGCGGGACGGGGTCGCCTCGAAGCGGTCGAGGTGTTCAGCGACCTCGTGGATGTCATCGGTCACCAGCACGAGTTCATTGAACCGCATCAGCACCTCGGGTGCAGCCGTCGCGAATAGCGACTCCATGAGTTGGCGCACCGGGAGCGCGGTGGTCCAGTAGTCCGCGTCGAGGAAGACCATCGGGCTGAACAGCGCACCTGCAGCATCGGCCGGCCCGGTCGCGTAGAAGTTCTGCTCCGCATCCTGGAACACCTCGTGAAGGGTGCCCGCACTCCCCTGCGTGAACACGATGCCCTGCCGCGCAACCGTGAGCAGGCCGTCCTCGCGGATGCTGTTCTGGAACAGTTTCGCGATGTGCGTTGCGAACGGGGAGGTCGGCTCGTGCCCGTAGTGCCAGGTCGGGATCGAGAGGGATGCCACCGGCGAGACGATCGACCGCGCCAGCTCCCACGCGGGTGCGAACCAGTCCTGCGCAACCTGCACGAGCGATCGGTCCGGCGTTCCGTCGGCCGCCACGATCTCGCTGAGCCTCGGCATGTTCGGCATCTCGGCGAGCACGGCGATGGTCCCGTCGAGCTGCGAGTCCGGATGCTGCGACAGCGCCGCGCCGAGATGCCCGGCCTCCATGGCGCCCGGACCTCCCCCTGTGCACACAAGCATGCCGCGGCGTGCGAGGTTTCGCCCGAGTTCGGCGATGCTGCGGTATGCGGAGGAGCTGCGGGGCAGCTGGTGGCCGCCCATGATCCCGACGACCCGTCTGTCCATGATCGTGGCGCCCATGTCGAGCGTGACCGAGGAGTCGTGCAGCGCGCGCATCATCGCGGCGTACGGCTCGATCGGGTTGCTGCGTCCGGTGCGCACGAACCACTCGTATGAGCGGAAATCCATGGTGCGGGAGTACGACCCCGGCGTCGCGGGGTCGAAGCCGTCGAACAACTCGTCTGCGGTGTAGACGGTGTTGCGGATCGGCTGAAACGGCAGGCCGTCCGGCGGTCCGGCGGTCACGAGCAGCTGCCCTTCGTTGTGAACCCCGAGCCGTCGAGCGCGATCCCGTCGCCCGAGAAGCCGAGGATCAGCGATCCACTCGCCACCTGCGCCGTGGTCGCGGTCAGCACCTTCGGCAGATACTGGGCGACGCAGAACGACTGCTGCTTCAGCAGAGTGCGAGCGAGGTTGCCGAACAGCGGGTTGGCGGCGAGCTGCGCCGCGGTGAAGGTCTGGCCGCCCACGCGGACGTCGCTCGGCGTGAATACCAGCTCCCCGCGCGACACCGACGGGGTGAGCCCGAGCCACACCGGAACGGCCGCTCCCAGAACGGTGAATGTCGTCGCGGCCACGATCTCGGAGTTGTCGAGGGCGACCCCGGTGACCTCCCGACCGCTGAGGTTCTTCGCGAGCGCCGCGAGGTTCTTCCCCGACATCGCATAGCTGACCTTGAGCGCGCCGACCGGCTTGCTGGTGTCGAGCGGGACCCGTGTGGCGTGGATGTCGGCCGCCCCGACCAACCCGCCGAACGCGAGCTGCGGCACGCGCACGTCCACCGTGTCGAGCGACCCGGTGAGCGCCTGGAGCAGGATGGATCCGGATCCCACGTCGACCGTGACGTCCGCCGCCGAGCTCACGCCGAGCGCCGACACGATCCGGGCGCGGATCTGGTCACGCGCGTAGGTCTTCGCCGCAGCATCCGCGATGAAGAATCCGACGATCAGCACGACAAGTACGACGGCGACAACGACGAACGGCCACACGCGACGTCTCCTCCTCGCCACGCGAGTGCCGACGATCGGGACGGTGGCCACCGGCTACATCCGCTCCGGAGCGCTCACGCCGACCAGCCCGAGCCCGTTACGCAGCACCTGAGCGGTCGCGTCGTTGAGCCAGCGGCGGGTTTCGTGGACGGCCTCCACCGGGTCGTCGCCCTGCGGGATGATGCGGCAGGCGTCGTACCAGCGGTGGTACGTACCCGCCAGCTCTTCGAGGTAACGCGCAACACGGTGCGGCTCGCGGAACTCGGCGGCCTGCAGCGTGATGCGGGGGAAGTCGGCGAGCACACCGAGGAGCGCGCTCTCGGTCTCGTGCGTCAGCAGGGCCGCATCGAAACGATCACGCGGCACGCCGGCCTGCTCGGCGTTGCGCGCGACGGCCTGCGTGCGCGCGTGCGCGTACTGCACGTAGAACACCGGGTTGTCGTTGGTGCGCTTTGTGAGCAGATCGAGGTCGATGTCGAGATTGGAGTCCATCGCGCTCCGGACGAGGGAGTATCGCGCCGCATCCACGCCGACGGCGTCCACCAGGTCTTCCAGGGTGACGACGGTGCCTGCGCGCTTGGACATCCGCATCGGCTCGCCGTCTCGCACGAGATTGACCATCTGGCCGATGAGGATCTCCAGGTTGACGTACGGCACGTCGCCGAAGGCCGCGGTCATCGCCATCAGGCGCCGGACGTAGCCGTGGTGGTCGGCGCCGAGCAGGATCAGGTTGCGGTCGAAGCCGCGCTCGCGCTTGTTGAGGTAGTAGGCGAGGTCGCCCGAGATGTACGCGGCCTCGCCGTCGCTCTTGATGACCACCCGATCCTTGTCGTCGCCGAATTCGGTGGTGCGCAGCCAGGTCGCTCCATCCGCCTCGTAGATGTGGCCGAGCTGGCGCAGCCGCGCGACGGCGCGCTCGACGGCTCCCGATTCGTGCAGGTCGTTTTCGTGGAAGTACACGTCGAAGTCGACGCCGAAGTCGTGCAGGCTCGCCTTGATGTCGCCGAACATCAGCTCGATCCCGACGGCGCGGAAGACCTCCTGCACTTCGGCGGGCGGCAGCGAGTCGAGGTCGCCCGGGTATGCCTCGATGACGCGGGCGGCGATATCCAGGATGTACTGCCCGCCGTAGCCGTCCTCGGGCGCAGACTCGCTCGTGAAGGCAGCCACCAGGCTGCGCGCGAAGCGATCGATCTGCGTTCCGTGGTCGTTGAAGTAGTACTCACGAGCGACGCGCCCGCCCTGCGCCTCGAAGATGCGCGCAAGGCTGTCGCCCACCGCTGCCCAGCGCGCGCCGGCCACAGTGATCGGGCCGGTCGGGTTCGCGGAGACGAACTCGAGGTTCATCGTGACACCGTCGTAGAGGGTGCCGTGACCGTAGAGCTCGCCCGCCTCCACGATCTTCTGCGCGAGCACCCCCGCAGCCGCGGCGTCGAGGGTGATGTTCAGGAAGCCGGGACCGGCGACCTCGGCGATCGCGATTCCGTCGACCTCTGCGAGCGCCATGGCGATGGTGGTGGCGAAGTCGCGCGGATTCAGCTCGAGACGCTTGCCGAGTTTGAGCGCGACGTTGGAGGCCCAGTCGCCGTGATCGCGGTTGCGCGGGCGCTCGAGGGTCACGTCGTCCGCACCGACCTCGTTCGCTCGCGCCCCGACCGTCGCCCGGACGGTGTCAAGGAGCGTTGCGGTCAATTCGGCGGGATTCACAAGGAGCGATCCTACCGAGCCGTGTCCGAGACGGGCTGTCAGGGAGGTGCGGGTGACAATGGGGGCATGCCCAGACCGGTCCGTCTACTCACCCGCACCGCGGCTGCCCCCGCCGCGGTCACGCTCCTCGCCCTGGTGATCCTGAGCGGATGCGTCCCCACCCCGTTACCGTCGGCGTCGGGCAGCGGTTCGGCGAGTTCGACCCCGTCAGCATCCGTAAGTGCGACCGCCAGTGTTGCCCCGACCCCGAGCGCACGTCCCACCCCGGTCACGATCGGCTGCGACACCCTGGTGTCCGCCGACGTGATGTACGCGTTCAACCCCAACTTCGGGCTGCTGACCAGTTGGACTCCCGCTGCCGGCTCGGCCGCCGCCACCGCGAAGTCCAAATCGGGCATCGCCTGCCGCTGGAGCAACCAGACGAGCAGAGACACCATCGACATCTCCGTGGCGCATCTGGATGCGGCATCCATCGAGAACCTCAAGAACGAAGCCGTCTCGCAGGGCACGCTGGTTCCGACCTACGGCGACGAGGCGTACTTCCGTGTCAGCGGCGGCATCGGCACGGCCGTCGTGTTCCAGGGCAACTACTGGCTCGTCGCGACCTCGGTCGACTTCGCCGAGCCGGGCGATCCCTCCGACCTGATCGACGCCGCGCTGACCGCGCTGAAGTAGCGGCGGTCCGCGCGATCAGCGCGAGCTAGATCGCCCGAGCTAACTGAGCGCGACGAGCTCATCGGGATCGTCGGTGAACACATCGTCGGAGGTGGCATCCACGAACAGGGTCAGGAGCTGCACGTCCGACAGCGTGTTGGTGAGCCAGGCGGTGTCCGTCGCGTCTCGGCCGGTGGCCATTCTGACCATGCCCGCGCGGGGGGCGAGGCGCGTCGAGTCGACGACGACCCACCGTCCGTCGACGAGCGCCTCGACCACCGCGTGGAAGTCCATCGGATCGAGCTGCGGCGCGTACACCGACACCAGCCGGGCGGGCACGTCGAGCGCGCGCAGGAGGGCGGCCGTGAGGTGTGCGTAGTCGCGGCAGACGCCGGCCCTGGCCGCGAGAGTCTCGACTGCTCCTCCGGTGGGCGTGGTGGCCTCCGCGGTGTACTCGAGGTGAGCGTGCACCCAGCTCGAGACCTCTCGCACCAGCCGCGCGGCATCGCGGGACGAGAAGGTTTCGCGGGCGAACGGGGTGAGCGTATCCGACTGCACGTAGCGGCTCGGGCGCAGGTAGAGGATCGCCTCGATCGGATGCACCCCCACCGCTGCCGCCCGCCCGAGCACAACCGTTTCGTAGTCGATGGTCACGATCCCCGGCGCCGCCTCGAACAGCTGGAGGCGGGTCAGTGGATCCTCGTCGAGCTCGCGCACCGCCAGCTCGCGGCTCCCCCCGCCGGGTTCGGCGAGCGACACCGTCAATCGTTCGCTCTCGAGCGGCACACCTTGTGCAGGCGAGTTGGCGAGCACGAAGGCCGTCGGAGCGGTGACCGCGACGGTCATCGAGGAGCGCAGTTCGCGACGCATGGGCACGAAATGAGCATGACATGCCCTGCTACCCTGGGAGGCATCCTGCCCCCGTAGCTCAGTGGATAGAGCGCTTCCCTCCGAAGGAAGAAGTCGCTGGTTCAAATCCAGTCGGGGGCACCAGTCATTTGCTGGCCTGTCGCCGGATACTCGAAACCTGAGAACCGGCACGCTCCCCCCTGGCGCCCCCCGAGAGCTTCTCGTTCAAGCGGGCCAGGGTGTCAGTGTCTGCCTCGGTCCCCATGTAGT
>JALYHS010000199.1 GCA_030776385.1 Actinomycetota bacterium | reverse complement strand
CGCCTGGTAGATCACCGGCGTCCGCTGCGTCGACGGCTCCGAGAGGTGGATGCCGGGAACAGTGTAGTTCTTGCCCGCGTGTCCGATCTCGTGCACCTTGGCCGGGTCGGTGAACACGCCGGTTTCGCGGTTTCGCTGGACCGCGTCATCCTCCCATGACCCCTCCCAGAGCTTGTAGAGCACCTCCAGGTATTCGTCGGCGACGTCGTAGCGGTCGTCGTGCTCGAGTTGGTCGTCGTGACCCATGTTGCGGGCGGCGCTTGGCAGATATCCGGTGACGACGTTCCAGCCGACCCGTCCGTTGGTGAGGTGGTCGAGGGTCGACATGCGGCGTGCGAACGGATATGGGTGCTCGTACGCGGTGCCCGCGGTGATCCCGAATCCGAGGTTCTCGGTGACGTGCGCCATCGCAGACACCAGCAGCACCGGGTCGTTCACCGGCACCTGGGCGCCGTGCCGGATCGCGGCCTCGTTGGATCCGCCGTAGACGTCGTAGGTGCCGAGCACGTCGGCGATGAAGATGCCGTCGAAGGTGCCGCGCTCGAGGAGCTTGGCGAGTTCGGTCCAGTAGTTCAGGTCCTTGTACCGCCAGGCCTGGTCATCGGGGTGACGCCACATCCCCGAGGACTGATGGGCGACGCAGTTCATATCGAAGGCGTTGAAACGGATCTGGCGCGGCGAAGTCTGGTTCGGCATCCGGCCATGTTGTCGGGCCTGACTGGCCCTGACAAACCCGCGAGACACACGGCGACACACACCGACACAGTCGGAAACACGCGGTCGCGGCGAGCGGAATCGCCCCTACGTTTGCCGGGTCCGCACCTGACCGCCCTCGTACCGCAGGAGTTCACGCATGATTCGAGTCGACCAGCTCCGCAAGGAGTTCGGCCACGGAACGCAGCGCGCCGTCGTTCTCGACGGCCTCGACCTGAGCATCGAGGCGCGCGAGATCTCCGCCGTCGTCGGTCCCAGCGGCGCGGGCAAGAGCACGCTCGCGCAGTGCGTCAGCCTGCTGGAGCGGCCGACATCCGGGTCCGTCATCGTCAACGGCGATGTGCTCTCGGAGCTCAGCGAACGCGAGCTTCGGATCGCTCGTCGGCGCATCGGGACCATCTTCCAGTCCGATGGGCTGTTCAGCAGGCGGACGGCGGCGGCGAACGTGGCGCTCCCGCTGGAGTACCTCGGCGTCACGGCCGCGGAAACGCGCCATCGAGTCGCCGAGTTGCTCGATCGGGTCGGGCTCGCCGGCAAGGCGGCGCACTATCCGCACCAGCTGTCGGGCGGCCAACGGCAGCGGGTCGGGATCGCGCGGGCATTGGCGCTTCGACCCTCGGTGATCCTGTCGGACGAGGCGACGTCGGGCCTCGACCCGGAGTCGACGGTGGCCATCGTCGAGCTGCTCAAGGAGCTGCGCGACGATCTGGACCTGTCGATCCTGTTCATCACCCACGAGATGGAGACCGTGCTGCAGATCGCGGATTCGGTGTCACGGCTCGACCAGGGGCGCATCGTCGAATCGGGGCGAGTGCTCGAGTTGCTCGCCGATCCGTCCTCGAGCCTGGGTCGATCGCTGCAGCCGCGTCGCGCCCACGAACCCGCTCCGGCGGACGCCACCGTCTGGGCGGTCACCTACGGGTCCGAGCCCGTCCCGGCGGACTGGGTCGGGCTGCTCGCTGCACGGCTCGACACCACGGTCTCCCTACTGGGGGCGTCCATCGAGACGCTTCGTGGGGCCACGACCGGTCACGCCACGATCGCGGTGTCGACCCGTCGGCACGACCTCGTCGAGGTCGAGCTGCGCCTTCTCGGTTTGGACGCGAGCCGAGACCGCTCCGAGGTGCTGCTCGAGCTCGAGACGGAGGTGTCGGCATGAGCGCGCTCCCGACCGACACCGGGTTCAACGTGCCCGTCGCGCAGATCCCCGCGCTGCTGCTCCCAGCACTCGGGGACACGCTCATCATGGTCGGGATCGTGATGGCGATCGTCGTGCTGGTCGGCGTCCCGCTCGGGAGCCTCATCCACAACCTGGCGCCCGGCGGGCTGTTCGAGAATCGCGCGGCGCACACGGTCCTCAGTTGGGTGATCAGCATCGGACGCTCACTGCCGTTCCTGATCCTGATGGCGGCGATCGTCCCCTTCACACGCTTCATCACGGGGACCAACATCGGGATCCCGGCGGCGGTCGTTCCGATGTCGATCGCCGGGATCGCCTTCTTCACCCGCATCGTGGAGAACTCGCTCCGCAGCGTGCCGATCGCGCTGACGCGGGTGGCCCGCAGCTCGGGGGCTTCGCCGATTCAGATCATCCGCACGGCGCAGCTGAGCGAGGCGGTTCCCTCGATCATCGGCGGACTCACGATCAACACGATCGCCATGATCGAGTATTCCGCGATCGCGGGCACCATCGGGGCGGGCGGCATCGGCTACGTCGCCGTGACCTATGGATACGACCGCTTCGACAACGGGGTGATGCTCGCGACCATCGTCGTGCTCGTCGCCCTGGTCGCCACCGTGCAGCTGCTCGGAGACCGCCTCGTGCGCGCCACCACCCCGCACGCCGCGGCATCCGTTCTGCGCCTTCCGCGTCGTCCGTCCACAGCAACCGAACCCATCACCAGGAGTGCATCATCATGAGCAACGACACCGCCACCCGACCTCCGATCACACCCAACGAGCCCGATCACGGCTTCGAGCTGAAGCGCCGCCGCCGGTGGCCCTGGATCGCCGGCGCTGCCGTCGTGATCGTCGGCCTCGCCGCGGCGATCGGCATCCCGTTGCTGAATCCGGCCAAGTCCGCCAACGAGGTCACCGGGGCGACACTGCTCGTCGCCACCGCAGAGGGCAACGCCGCTGAGCAGTCCCTCGTCAACTTCGTGGCCGAGAAGGTCGCCCCCAAGTACGGCATCAAGATCGCCTTCAAGGGACTGTCAGACAGCAACACCATCAACCGCGCGGTCAGCGACGGCGAGGTTGCCGGCACGGTCTACCAGCACAAGCTTTGGCTGAGCCAGGTCCTGCAATCGAACCCCGACTTCTCGGAGACCGCGGCGACACCGGTCTTCCGCTGGGGGTTCGGCATCTTCTCCGACAAGTACACGAATGTGAAGGACCTCCCGGACGGCGCGAAGGTCTCGCTCTATTCGGACCCGGCCAACGAATCCCAGGGACTCTGGCTGCTCGAGCGAGCCGGCCTGATCACGTTCAAGCCCGGGATCGACACGGCGCGCGCCACCCAGAACGACATCGCCACCAACCCGAAGCACATCACCTTCACCCTGCTCGACTTCGGGGCGCAGTCCCGCGCGCTCCCCGATCTCGATGCGGCCGTCGGCTACACCGAGTACTACCTGGCCGCGAAGATCCCGCTGTCCAAGGAGATCTTCGCGCCTGCCGCCCCCGACGAGTTCGCCGGGCAGCTCACCATCGGCAGCAAGTTCGCGACGACCGACAACGTGAAGAAGCTCGTGGCGGCGTTCAAGGACCCCGCCGTGCAGAAGTTCCTCGCCACCGATCCGTCGGTCAAGGACATCCTGCTTCCGCTCGACGCGCACTGAGGCTCGATGTAGACAATGATCGGGGTCATGGCCATCCCGCTGGCGCGTGACCCCGATCGACTGCTTCCTGTCGATCCGCAGACCCGCTCGATCGCGCGCGATCTCTACGAGCGGGTCGCCAGGCTCCCCATCGTCTCGCCGCATTCGCACGTCCCCGCCGAGCTCCTGGCCGACGACCGCCCCTTCGGCGACGCGGTCGAGTTGTTCGTGCTGGGCGATCACTACGTCACGCGGCTTCTGCACGCGTCCGGCGTGGACCTCGCCGACCTCGGCGCCGATCGGGTGACCGGGGACACGCGTGAAATCTGGCGCCTGCTCGCCGCTCACTGGCACGTCTTCGCGGGCACCGCATCCGGGTACTGGCTCGAGGAGGAACTCGCGGGAGTCCTGGGCATCGAGATGCCCCTTTCGCCCGAGACCGCGGACGAGATCTACGACAGCGTCTCCGCGCAGCTGGCGAGGCCCGAGTTCCGTCCGCGCGCGCTGTTCGACCGCTTCGGGATCGAGTTCCTCGCCACGACCGACGATCCACTCGACGACCTCGCCCGCCATGACCGGCTTCGCGAGTCGGGGATGGGCGGGCGCATCGCCCCGACCTTCCGCCCCGACCGCTACCTGGATCCGGATGCCGCCGGCTTCGCCGACCACGTCGTCGCACTCCTCGCCGCCACCGGGGAACCGGCCACGTTCACGGGGTACCTCGCCGCGCTCGAGTCCCGCCGCGAGCACTTCATCCGCCACGGCGCCGTCTCGGCCGACCACGGCGTCGAGGAACCGTTCACCCTCGACCTCGACGCGGGCGACGCCCAGTGCCTGTTCGAGGCCGCGATCGGCGGGACGGCGAACGCCGAGCAGCGCCGCGCATTCCGCGGGCACATGCTGCTGCAGATGGCCCGCATGAGCGTCGACGACGGGCTGGTCATGACCATCCACGCCGGCGTGTTCAGGAACCACAGCACCCCGACCCTCGATCGGTTCGGGCCGGATACCGGCCACGACATCCCGGTCCCCACGTCGTTCACGCGGGGGCTCAGGCCGCTGCTCGAGCGTTTCGGCCTGGTGAAAGGCCTGCACATCGTGCTCTTCACCGTCGACGAGACGACGTATTCGCGCGAGATCGCCCCCCTCGCGGGCTTCTACCCGAGCCTCTACATCGGAGCCCCCTGGTGGTTCCTCGACGCACCAGACGCGATGGCGCGCTTCCGGTCCTCGGTCACCGAGACGGCCGGATTCTCGCGCGGGTCCGGGTTCATCGACGACACGCGGGCGTTCCTGTCGATTCCGGCTCGGCACGACACCGCGCGACGAGCGGATGCCGCGTTCCTGGCGCG
>JALYHS010000198.1 GCA_030776385.1 Actinomycetota bacterium | reverse complement strand
CCCAGCCCGACCGCGTCGACGCCCGCCTTCCTGGCGAAGAACCAGCTCTCCTCGGACTACCTGCCCGCCGGCGTCGCCGACACGGTCGGGGTGGGAGAGGACAGCACGCGCTACCAGGGCGACTGGGACGGCAGACAGATCTTCCTCGGCATCACCGATAAATCCTCGGTCTGCCTGGTTGCCGGTATTCCCGACCGCCTCGACAGCTGGGTAGCCGGATGCGGCGCGGGCAACGAGATCGTCAGCTGGAAGGCAGACGACGGCGGCATCGTGAAATACCTCCCGATCGCGGGAACGGCGACCCCGGAGGGCTGGACCCGCCTCTCCGACTTCGTCTTCGCGATGTAGCGGGCACCGCCCGGCCCGCGTGCGTTAACCCTGTGTAAAACATGATTCGGCGGCGGCGATCCCGCGCCCGCGCCTCCTACAGTGTGGCCATGACCACAACTGCCCCCGCACGTCCCACCGCTGTTGAGCCGGGAGGCATCGAAGCCATCCCGACGTCGAAGCGCCACGGCTCCCCGTGGCAGCTCTTCGCCACCTGGACCGCGCCGAACCTGGAGTTCGCGACCATCTTCGTCGGGGTAATCGCCGTCGCGTTCTTCGGCCTGGGATTCTGGCAAGCCATCCTGGCCCTCGTGATCGGAAACGCTCTCGGCTCCGCATCGCAAGGGATGCTGTCGACCTGGGGACCCCGCGAAGGACTCGCTCAGCTCGTTCTGAGCCGCACTGCATTTGGAACTCGCGGTAACATCCTCCCCGCCGCCCTCAATACCGCCATGGCGGGTCTCGGCTGGTTCGCGGTCAACTCGGTGAGCGGCGCATTCGCTCTGGCCAGCCTCACCGGGATGCCGACATGGCTCGGACTGATCATCGTCGTGGTGATCGAGGTCGCAGTCGCCTTCGTGGGACACGACCTGGTGCAACTCTTCGAGCGCTACGCGAGCTACATCCTGGGGGCGATCTTCCTCGTTGCGACGATCAGCGTCTTCGTCAGTTCCGCGACCGGCAAGACCGTCCCGTCCGGGGGATTCGCGTTCGGCGGGTTCACCCTCACCGTGGCAGCGGCTTTCGGATACGCGGCCGGCTGGAACCCGTACGCATCCGACTACAGCCGCTACCTTCCGAAGTCGACGAGCACCCGCACGATCGCGATGGCAGCCGGCCTCGGGAATTTCGTCTCGTGCACCGTGCTGATGGCGGCGGGAGCCGCTGCCGCCACCATCGTCGGCTACAACCCGGACAACCCGACGACCTCATTCGTGTCGACCATGCCGGTCATCATCAAAGACCTGACCCTGGTGGCGATCGCGATCGGAGCCATCGCCGCGAACGCCCTGAACATCTACTCGGGCGCGATGTCCTTCCTCGCGGCCGGCATCAAGATTCCGTTCGCCCTGCGGCGCGCGATCATCGCCCTGGGATTCGGAATCGTCGGCTTCGTGATCGCGCTCATTGCGCTTCCGGATGCCGGAGCGACATACGAAGGCTTCCTTCTGATCATCGCCTACTGGATCGCCCCGTGGCTCGGCATCGTACTTGTCGACCGATGGATCCGACGCGGCACTTCCATCGCTGCGTTCATTCCCGACCACGCGAAGTACAAGAACCCTGCCGGGATCATCGCGCTTGTGGTGGCAGGCGGGCTGTCGATCTGGCTGTTCTGCAACCAGACCTTCTACCAGGGCGTCCTGGTGAAAGCGACGACACCTCCGGGAAAGTTCGCGATCTCCGTCATCGGCGACCTCACGCCGCTGGTCGGCTTCGTGCTCGCGGGCATCCTGTACTTCGTGCTCTTCCAGGTGTTCAAGCCGAAGCTCGGTGGCCCGGTGAGCGAGGAGCCCGATGCCATCATCGGCGTCGACGCCGCGGACTCCGTCGCGTAGGCCCGCGTGAACGAGCGGATTTACGCCACCGACGCCGAGAAGCTCGCCGTCGCGACGCAGGAAGCTCTGAGAGGGCTCGAGGAGGGCGGCATCCCCATTGGAGCGGCGCTCTTCGACGAGGAGGGCCGCCTCCTCGGCAGCGGGCACAACCAGCGCGTGCAGGGTGGCAATCCCGCGCTGCACGGCGAAACGGCCGCCTTCCTCAACGCCGGTCGGCAGACCAGCTATCGAAAGACCACGATGGCGACCACCCTGTCGCCCTGCTGGTACTGCTCGGGGCTGGTGCGCCAGTTCAACATCGGCCGCGTGATCGTGGGGGAGAACGAGAACTTCTTCGGGGGTCAGGACTGGCTCGTCGAGAACGGGACCGCGGTGACAACGATCAACGACCCGGAGCTGATCCGGATCATGGGCGACTTCATCGTTGCCAATCCGGAGCTCTGGAACGAGGACATCGGCGAGGAGTAGAGGCTTGGGCGTGTTTCCTCACGTTGAGGCGTGGTTCACCGAGAACCGGGGGCAGCGGATCGAGTGCTCGTCTGGCCGTCGAGAGGTCGAAATCCGCTGTTCCGCCCGCTTCCGAGGAACGAATTTCGACCGCTCGACGCACGAAATCGCGAGCAGCATTCGCCCCGAATCAACTCCGCAGTTCGATGACGACGTCGACGGCGGAGTCGCGTTCGATCTTCTCGGCGACGCGCACCGCCTTCTTCAGCGGCAGCGAATACCTCCCGTCACCGCCGGGGAAGATCGAGGTGCGCCAGCTCGTCGCGCCGATCGTGACCTCGACCGGAACCGAGTCGAAGCCACCGCGCACGCCGTCGGTGCGCGCGGTGATCTCCTCGGAGATGTCCTCGGGGACACTGACGAAGAACCACTCGTCTCGACGCGCCATCCACTGCCAGAGCGGGGCGCGGAAGGCGTAGCGGTGCAGCATGCGGCGACAGTACCG
>JALYHS010000197.1 GCA_030776385.1 Actinomycetota bacterium | reverse complement strand
CCTCGGGCCCGCGCTCTAGCCGGAGCGCACGCGTGCGCTACCGCCCGGTGCCGCCGTGCACGATGGCGACGTCGTCCGCGTCGAGTCCGAACGCGGTGTGCACGACCCGCATCGCCTCGTGAAGGGTGTCGGCACGGGTGACGACCGAGATGCGGATCTCGCTGGTGGAGATCATCTCGATGTTGATGCCGGCATCCGACAGCGCACGGAACAGCTGGGCCGAGACACCCGCGCTCGTGCGCATTCCGGCCCCGACCACGGCCAGCTTGCCGATCTGGTCGTCGTACTGGAGCGCCAGGAAACCGACCTCGGCCTGAGCGGAGCGCAGAGACGTCAGTACCTTCTCGCCCTCGCCCTTCGGCAGCGTGAACGAGATGTCGGTCAGGCCGGTGGCCGCCGCGGAGACGTTCTGCACGATCATGTCGATGTTGGCGCCCGTCTTGGCGACGATGGCGAAGATGTCCGCTGCCTTGCCCGGGACGTCCGGCACTCCGACGACCGTGATCTTGGCCTCGTTGAGGTCGCCCGCGACGCCGGTGATGATGGGCTCTTCCATGGCGATGCCTTCCTGGTTCTGCGGGATGCGGTCGGCGGTGACCCAGGTCCCCTCGGTGTTGTTGAAGGACGAGCGCACGTGCAGCAGCACGCCGTGGCGCCTGGCATATTCCACCGCGCGGATGTAGAGCACCTTCGCTCCCGCAGCCGCGAGTTCGAGCATCTCCTCGCTGGTGATGGAGTCGATCTTGTGAGCGCGGGGCACGATCCGGGGATCGGCGGTGAACACACCGTCGACATCGGTGTAGATCTCGCAGACGTCGGCCCCGAGCGCGGCGGCCAGCGCGACGGCCGTCGTGTCGGAACCGCCTCGGCCGAGCGTGGTGATGTCCTTTGAGTCCCGGTTGAAGCCCTGGAATCCGGCGACGATGGTGATCGCGCCCTCGTCGAGCGCCTCACGGAGGCGCACCGGAGTGACGTCGACAATGCGAGCGGATCCGTGCCGGGCATCCGTGATCATGCCGGCCTGGCTTCCGGTGTAGCTGCGGGCTTCGACGCCCATGCTCTTGATCGCCATCGCCAGAAGGGCCATCGAGATGCGCTCTCCGGTGGTGAGCAGCATGTCGAGCTCCCGCGGGTCCGGGATCGGGGTGACCTCGTGCGCGAGGTCGAGCAGTTCGTCGGTGGTGTCGCCCATGGCGCTCACGGCGACGACGACCTCGTTACCCGCCTTGCGCGTCTCGACGATGCGTTTGGCGACCCGCTTGATGCTCTCGGCGTCCGCGACCGACGAGCCACCGTACTTCTGGACGATGAGACTCACCCCCTTAGATTACCGGGGGCCCAGGAGCGGGGTACGGCGCGGAGCTACTCCGTACGCTCGGCCGCTTCGTCGGCTTGCGCCGCCAGAAACGCCTCGACGAACTCGGCGGTGTCCTCCCAGCCCTCGACCGCGAAGGTCGGGACTCCGAGCACCTTCACCGGGTAGTCGTTGCCGTCCGGATCGAGGCGATCGCCGACGAACAGCATCTCGTCGATGGGGATCCCGGTGAGCTCGGCGAGGCGGCTCATGCCGTAGGCCTTATCGATCCCGACTCGGGTGATGTCGATGCTCGTCGAGCCGCCGGAACGCACCTCGAGCTGCGGGAGCAGCGCCTGCACCGCGGCGCGCAGGGTGTTCTTCTTCTCACCGGTCGGATCCCAGGCCTTCTTGGCGTCGACCGGCGCCTGCTGGCCCAGCGCGGAGAAGGTGATCTGCGATCCGCGGTCCTCGAGGATCGGGCCCCAGGTCTCCTCGGCCCACAGCCCCAGCCGTTTGGCCTCACCCTCGACCGCGGCGAGCGCCGCCTTCTTCTCGTCGGAGGTCAGATTCTCGGCGTACTGCTGGTGCCAGAACGCCTCGCGAGGGTTGTCTCCGACGTAGCGGTAGTACTGCGTGCCACAGGTCGGCATCAGGTGCAGGCGGCCGAGTGCCTCGGGGTTGTCCAGCGGGAGGTTGTCCACGAGTTGGCTCTGGAACTGCGCGAAGTTTCCGCCTGAGATCACACAGACCTCGACGACGTCGAGCAGCCGCACGAGCAGCCGCGCCATCCGCGAGTCGACGGGAGATTTCGAGGGCGCAAGGGTGTCGTCGAGGTCGAAGGCGACGAGTTTCGGCGGTGTGCTCACGACGCCAGTGTGCCAGACCGGATTGGAGGATTCCCCGAGCGCGCCCGGAGTCCGGCCGCTCGCGTCGTCGGGTCGGCACAGCGGCGGGATCGCGATCGGGGCATCCGACGCAATAGCGTGTCGGCATGACGGATGCACGGACTGGGTGGGGCGCCGAGAGCTCGCTGACGGTCAGCTGGAACGATCCGAGACCCGCCCTCGCGCTGGCGCAGACCATGAGCGGACTCGACTACCTGCGCGGCATGGTCACGGGCGAAGTGCCGCGTCCGCCGATCATGGCGCTGCTCGGGATGGAGATCGCCTCGGTCGAGGACGGTGAGGTCGCCTTCACCCTCGAGCCGCACCCCAGCCACTACAACCCCATCGGCGTCGTCCATGGCGGGGTGCTGTCGACGGTGCTGGATACCGTGGCCGGCTGCGCGGTGCACTCGACTCTGCAGCCCGGCTGGGGGTACACCTCGATCGACCTCAACGTCAGCTACCTGCGCGGCGTGACGCTCGAGACCGGGCTGGTGACGTTCACCGGCCGCGTCATCAAGCGCGGGCGGCGGGTGATGTTCACCACAGCCGAGGGAGTGGATGCCGCGGGCAACCTGGTTGCAACGGCGACGAGCTCGTTGCTCGTGATCGAGCCGGCGCGCTGATCGAGCCGTCCCGCTGATCGAGCCGCTCCGCTGATCGAGCCTGTCGAGATCCGCGCCAGGTCTCGACAAGCTCGACCAACGATCGAGACGGGCTCGACCAGCGAATTCGATCAGACCTCGACGACCCGCCGACCCTCGAAGGCACGCCCGAGGGTAACCTCGTCGGCGTACTCGAGGTCGCCGCCGACCGGGAGTCCGGAGGCGAGACGCGTCACGCGCAGCCCCGGCTGCACCAGCAGGCGGCTCAGGTACGTGGCGGTCGCCTCGCCCTCCAGGTTGGGGTCGGTGGCGATGATGACCTCGGTGACCGTGGCATCCGCGAGTCGTTGCACCAGCTGGGTGAAACGGAGTTCATTCGGGCCGATGCCGTCGATCGGGCTGAGGGCGCCGCCGAGCACGTGGTAGAGGCCGCGGAATTCGCGCGTGCGCTCGATCGCCGCCACATCCTTCGCCTCCTCGACGACGCAGATGATGGCCTGATTGCGGCGGACGTCCCGGCAGATCGTGCAGGTGTCCTGTTCGCTGACGTTGCCGCAGATCGAGCAGAAACGAACCTTCTCGCGCACATCCATCAGGATCTGTGCGAGCCGCGTCGTGTCGAAACTCTGAGTCTGCAGGATGTGGAACGCGATGCGCTGAGCCGACTTCGGCCCGATGCCGGGGAGTCGCCCGAGTTCGTCGATGAGCTCCTGGACGATGCCCTCGTACACGCGCTACTCCGCCCGGTCCTGATCGGAGGATGCGGCGGGTGCGGTGTCGAGCGGGACCGGCCGATCGCGCGGAGCCAGATTCTGCTCCTCGATGAAGCTGGCACCGAGCAACTCACGGACGACGGCCTCGCCGTATCGAGCGGATGCCTGAGGCTGACCGCGGCGCGGAGTCGTCGGCTCCGGGGCTGACGACGTCTTCGCTGCGCGCGCTCGTGGAGTGGCTGGAGCGGCCAGCGGCTCCTCGGGGGGCTGCGGCTCCTCGGCCGGAGGCTCGTACGGCGGCTCCGGCTCGTCGGCAGGGGGCGGGGCCTCCTCCGCGGGTGTCGGAACGGAACCCGGGATCGGGGTGACGTTCCAGCCGCCGTTCGAGGGCGCGGACAGTGCGGCAGACACGGGAGCCGGGATGGTCGAGGTCGGCGAGACGTTGGCCGCGGCATCCACTCGCGCGACGTACTTCACCCGGATGCCGAGCACCGTGTTGATCGCGGAACGCAGCGTCTCACTCACGCTGTCGCCCGACGTCGGTCGGTCCTTGAAGTTGTTGACGTCGGTCTCGCTCGGGAAGGAGAGGGTGAGCACATCGCCGTCCAGGATGCGGGGGGTCGCCGTGTAGACAACCATCCAGGCGGTGCGCTTCGCCTTCTGCACCACCTCGAGGATCTCGGGCCAGGCGTCGCGGAGTTGGGCGAGCGTCACGGGCGCCGCCGGCGCCTCGGCCGCTTTTTTCTCCGGAGCTTCGACGGCTTTCTCCGGAGTTTCGGCCGAGTCGCTCGGGATCTTCGGGGCTGCC
>JALYHS010000196.1 GCA_030776385.1 Actinomycetota bacterium | reverse complement strand
CTGGTGAGCCACGGCGAGAAGTGGTCGCTCGACACCTCGAAGTCGAAGCCCTGCTCCTCGGCAGCGACCGCGTAGCGCACGAGCTCGCGGGGTCCGCTCTGCTCGGTCATGAGCGTGTAGCCCCAGTTGGTCGTCATCGAGGCGGTCCTTTCGTCGTGCGCGGAGATGTTCCTCCGTCACGGTACGTTCGCTCGCGCGGATGCTCTCGGGTGCTCAAGACTCGCCCAGGCAACGCGGAGCTTCGCGACCCTTCTCTGCGGCGATGAGCGCACAATCAGCCCTCGTAGTGCTCCGGCGGGAACGGGTCGCGGTGCAGCTCGCGAAGGGTGACGGTGACAATCGAGGGAGACACTGGCGACCGGAGCCTGCGCGCGCTCGACGAGGGGCTGGCGGCCGGCAACGGCTCCCACCTCGAATACGAGCGCGGCTGGTGGTTGGTGTACGAGTTGCTCGAGTCGGGCTGCGAGCAGAACCTCTCTCGGCCCAGTCGTCGTTCGGCACGGCCGAGCTTGAGGCCACCCAGAGTGTGAAACTGCCCGACGCGCTCTGAGCGGTTCAACTGGCCGCCGAGCGCCGGGCGATGGCCCTATGCGCTGATGCGGTAGTCGAGAAGCTGAGAGCCCGTCGGCGTGGTCACGCTTGCGGTCAAGGTGAGGCGGGTTGGGGGCAGCCCGTCGAGAAGCCGTCGCCCGGAGCCGGCGATACTCGGCGCGATCACGAGCCGGACTTCGTCGACGACGCCCGCGCTCAGCAGAGTCTGCGCGACCGAGATGCTGGCGTGGATTCCGATGTCGCCGCCCGGCCGGGTCTTCAGGTCCCACACGAATTCGACCAGCCCACCCTCGATCGCCCGCGCGTTGGCCCACTCGGGGTCGAGCGGTGTCGAGGTCGCCACGTGCTTCTCCACCGTGTTGATGAAGGTCGCGAACGGCTCGACATCGCTATCCGGCCAGAACCGAGCCCATTCGTCGTAGCTGCGACGGCCCAGGATGACGGTGTCCTGCGCTGCGATCACGGCGGCGAGGTGGGAGTCCATCACCTCGTCCCAGTCGAAGAGGAACCCATCCGGATTCTCGCCAACACCGTCGAGCGACATCAACTCGTAGACGACGACTTTTCGCATGTCAGAGGGCTCCGATGGCCTGCTGCCAGGGGCCGATCAGGTTCTCATAGTCGCCCTCGGAGATCAGGTCCTTCACGCCGACGGCGAGCACGGCGGACCTGACCGCCTGTTCGGACCCGTTCTTGGAACTCGGACTGTCCTTGAGGTGACGATCGTCTCGATGCGTTGCGCGTCCCGCCGCGATGGCGGCGTCGATCTCGTCGACCCGGCCGGCGTCACCCGCGGCGTCGAGGGCCCGTTGCCAAGCGTCGATCAGCGCCTGGTTCGTGACCACCGGCGGGTTGACTTCGCCCGCCAGTTCGAGGGCGATCGACGGCTGCAGCATGACGAGTCCTTCGTCGGACTCCCACAGCTTCCCCAAGGCGTCGACCTCGGCGGCCGTGAGGCCGCCGGCCCGATCGATCATCGACTGCAGAACGGGCGGGTAGGTCTCCTCGGACATCAGTTCCTCTCGCGCCCACGATGCGGTGTGCGACGCCAACCTAGCCCAGCTGCACCCCGCGCGGAATGGTCGCGACCGCCTCCCGGCGGCGAAGCGCCGCATCCGCATCTTCGAGTAGCCCAGATTTCGAGTCCCTCGGATCGACTGACTCGGCACGAGGCCCGAGAGGACCCTTCGGGCGCCTAGGAAGCAGCATTTTCTTGAAAGAGCCCCGTGTCGGATTCGAACCGACGACCCCCGCTTTACAAGAGCGAAACGGGGCTCAATGGGGGCGGGGAGTCAGACGAAAATCCCTTATAAATAGGGACATTTGGACACTGATTCAATCATCTCGACACGTTTTGAATCACGTCGAATGTGGGCAAAATGTGGGCAAACTATCGCCTAACGCAGCTGCTCCGCCGCGGCTTCGGCAAATTTGGGAGCACCTGCTTTCGCCAGAAGACCCAAGAAGGTGTCAACCGTCATCGCGGGTTTCTCGTACCTGCCCGATGTGTCCTCGAGCGATTGCAGCGTGGCTTGCGGGTAGAGGTCGAGTTGGTCGAGAAGGAAGTCATCGGGGTGAACTGTGCTGATTTGGTACGGCTCGACTGATGACTGAGGAAAGTGCTTCAGATTGAAGGTGACGATCACTTCAGCATTAGCCCTGACAGCCGCCGCCAGGACGTGACGATCGTCATCGTCGCAAGTCATCTGCGAGATGAGGTCCTCGTAGCCCGTCACGTTTGCATCGGGGAAAGCCGTCCTCATCGCTCCGATGCGGTAGGCCACTGCATCCGGGTCGATGCCGCGACGGACCAACGATCGCTCCAGCTCCGCCAAGACATGTTCCGAACAAAGCGGTCGAAACGTTCCCCGCTCAGCGAGATCAAGAACGAAGTCGTTGATCGCGGCACCGAAGATCGTGCACGTGTCTAGGAAAGCGGGAAAGGACATTCACTTGGTTTCGCTCGAGTCCTCAAACGTCACGTCGAGCATTCCAGCTTCCTGACCCGCGCGGGCGATCTGCTGAAGAGTGCTTCGACGCTCCACTCGGAACTGGTTCATGTACTCAACAAGATCGCGGAGCATGACTCGCCGGTGCCGACCCACAGTTTCGTAAGCCAGGTTTCCGGACTCCAGGATCTTGATGAGTGTGGGTCTGGACACCCCCATGAAGTCCGCGGCTGACTGAGTAGTCAGCCGGCTCTCCTGGGGAATGACCGTTACGCCCCGGCCGTCCGCCAATACTTCGGCGACTTGTCGGAGCACGTCAAAGAGCTGTTCGGGCAGTTCGATGACCTGCCCGTTTCCGTCGGACAGAGTCGGGCGAGCACTTCGGAGCTGATCTTCTAGGTACTTGATGATGTTCGTGAACTGGGCTTGATCGTTGTCGTTTGGGATGTACGTCTTGGGCTTTGATTTTTGGGTTGTGATTGGCATTGGTCGCTGACCTTTTTGTGCGTTGATTTCGCGTTTTTGTTTTTGACTTTATTCTATTCGCAATATTCGAAACAAGTGTGCTCGGTGCCGCAGACATTTTGGTGCTCCCCGACGTGGAGCCAAATGGGTCCTACTCGAATCGGGCCACTTCTTCGATTGTTCCGACGATGTTGTCGTTCAGTTCCTCGAGGTCTTCAGCCGGAATCCAGTATTCGAGGATCGTTTCCCCGCCTACCTGCTGAACCTTGTAGCGATCGAGGAACGACTTCCGGACGTGAAAGTGAGTGACGTAGCCGATCCCAGATGCCTTGACGTTCCAGTCTCTGGCAATCGCGGTCGCGTAGGCCTCGTTGAGTACGGGATAGAAGATCGGCTGATCAGGAAGTCGCGGCGGCCAACGTTTGGAGGCGGACGCGCGCACCAGCTCAATTTCTTCCGGACCTGTGGGCCTCCAGAGCTCAATCGTTTCTAAGTCGATCGCCGATGTCATCGGCTCTGACTCGAAAGCTGTCAGGAACGCCATCGCTAGTGTCCTGGCCTCTTCGCGAAAGTCGCGCGGCCGTTCACCTACGTCGTCCATCGCGTCGTCGAGAAGCACGAGATCCTGAGCGA
>JALYHS010000195.1 GCA_030776385.1 Actinomycetota bacterium | reverse complement strand
GATCACCCACCTTCCCGTGCACAGCGTCGGGGCGACGTTGGTGTCCCTGCTTCCGTTGGCACTGATGGTGATCTGTGCGCTGGGGCTCCTGGCGGGTCGGCGCGCTGCTCTCGTCATGCTCACCGTGCTCCTTGTGGGGGAGAGCATCCTGGCGGCCTGGTACCTCGGTGTGGTGCCGGCGATCGGCTCGTCATACGCGCTGCCCTTCGCACCCCAGCGTCAAGCCGAGCTGGCCCTCTGGCTGGTGGTCAGCGCCCTGGTCCCGCTGCTCTTCGCCGTCTTTCTCGTGCTGCAGCGCCACGCGTTCCCGGTTCGCACGCCCGCGCCGCGCATCCGGCTGTTCGTGCTGGTCGTGGCGGGAGCGGTCGCCGTGCCCAGCGCGCTCTACCTCGGCCTGGGCTGGTTGCTCCGTACCGGATTCCGGCCGATGCCCAGCTTTGCCGAGCTCCTGGCCAACCTGCCGAAGCGTTTCGTCCCGATCGAGTTCTTGGGCGAGGAACGACGGGACTTCATTCCGGTCAGCCCGCTTGCTCACCTGGTCACGCAGTCCGTGGGTCCGCTGTTCTGGTTGACGGTCGTGATCGGAGCCGCTCTGCTGCTCCGCGGCAGAGGCCATTCGGCCCCCGAGTCGGCGGAAGGCGAGAAGGTGCGCCGCCTGCTCGCACGGGGTTCCGGAACCCTGGGCTTCATGGCCACCTGGGCGGGCAACCGCCTGTGGACGGACTCCACCGGCGATTTCGGCATCGCCTATCGAGTGGTCAACGGCTATGCGGTCACGACCTCCGACCCGATCGGCCACGCCGAGCACCCGGATGTCGCGCTCAACGAGTTCCTCGCATTCTGCGACCACAGCGCCTGGACCCCGGTCTTCTACAGCGTGCACGAGGAGTGGCGCGCGCGGCTGGCTGAGCGTGGGTGGTCTTCGGTGCCCGTGGCAGAGGAGACCACGATCGACCCTCGGGCGTTCACCCTCGAGGGCAAGATCATGCACGACGTTCGGTACTCGGTGAACCGCGCAGCCCGCGAGGGAACCCGCGCCGTGTGGGGCCGCTGGCAGGACCTGCCCATCCGGATCGCCCGGCAGGTCTCGTCCCTGTCCGAAAAGTGGATGTCCGATAAGGAGCTCCCCGAACTCGAGTTCACCATCGGCGGCCTCGACGAACTTCGCGACGACGATGTGCTCGTCGGGGTGGCCGTCGACGAGCACGATGTGGTCCAGGCGGTGACGAGTTGGCTTCCGGTGCGTCGCGATGGTGTGCTGGTGGGCCGCACGCTGGACTTCATGCGCCGCAGCCCGCAGGGGGCAAACGGTGTCATGGAGTTCCTGATCGCCGATGGTCTGCGCCGCCTGGGTGAGGAGGGACTCGAGCTCGCGAGCCTGTCCGGGTCTCCGCTGGGCACGCCCGCAGAGCAGCTCCCCCCGAGTGGCCTGCTCGCGCCGGTGCTCGGTCTGGTGGCGCGCACGCTGGAACCGGTGTACGGCTTCAGCTCGCTGCTCCGCTTCAAACGTAAGTTCGCTCCGAGCCTGCAACCGATGCACCTGGTGTATCGGGATCCCGTGCAATTGCCGGGGATCGGACTCGCCATCGCCCGCTGCTACCTGCCCACAATGACGCTCGCCCAGGCGAGCCGAGCACTCGGCAGCCGCGGCTGATCCTCTCGGTGCTACCCTGGAGGCGTGTTCGGTTCGCTTCTTCTTAGCTGCCGCGGCGAGGTCTAGTTCTCTCAGGCCCTCTCGTCGCGGAGTTCCGTCGTCGCCTGACACTCCTTGACCGCAGACAGAGCCTGTATCCGCAGAGCTCCTGCAGAGAAGCCGAAGACCATGAAGAACACCCAGCAGCCCTCCGGGATGCCGATTCACCGCTATCGCTCGTACTCTCACGCGTTCCCCACCGATTTGCCCGATCGCACCTGGCCGTCGAGGGTGATCACCGCGGCGCCGATGTGGTGCGCCGTTGACCTCCGCGACGGCAACCAGGCGCTGATCGACCCGATGAGCCCCGAGCGCAAGCGCATCATGTTCGAGTTGCTCGTGAAGATGGGTTACAAGCAGATCGAGGTCGGATTTCCGTCCGCCAGTCAAACCGACTTCGACTTCGTGCGGATGCTCATCGAGGAGGGTCTCATCCCGGATGACGTGGTCATTCAGGTGCTCACCCAAGCTCGTGAGGAACTCATCGCCCGCACCTTCGAATCGATCAAGGGCGCCAAGCAGGCGATCGTGCACCTGTACAACTCGACGAGCATCCTTCAGCGGGATGTCGTGTTCCGCACCGACAAGCAGGGGATCATCGACATCGCTCTGCAGGGCGCGCGCTGGTGCAAGCACTACGAGTCGACCGTTGCCGGGACGACCGTGTTCTACGAGTACTCGCCCGAGAGCTACACCGGCACCGAGCTCGAGTTCGCCGTCGACGTGTGCAATCAGGTACTCGAGATCTTCCAGCCGACGGCGGACCGCAAGGTCATCATCAACCTTCCTTCCACTGTCGAGATGGCTACCCCGAACGTCTACGCCGACTCCATCGAGTGGATGTCGCGGCACCTGAACCACCGCGAAAACGTCATCGTGAGCCTGCATCCGCACAATGACCGCGGGACCGCAGTGGCGGCGGCGGAGCTCGGCTACCAAGCAGGAGCGGACCGTATCGAAGGCTGCCTGTTCGGCAACGGCGAGCGCACCGGCAACGTGGACCTGGTCGCGTTGGGCATTAACCTGTTCACCCAGGGGATCGACCCGCAGATCGACTTCAGTGACCTCGACGAGGTGCGAAGGACGGCCGAGTACTGCAACCAGTTGCGCGTGCACGAGCGTTCGCCGTGGGCGGGCGATCTGGTCTACACGGCTTTCAGCGGCAGTCATCAGGATGCGATCAAGAAGGGCTTCGAGGCGATGGATGCCGAAGCCGTCCGTCGCGGAGTCCCGGTGTCGGAACTCGAATGGGCTGTTCCCTACCTGCCCGTCGACCCGAAGGATCTGGGGCGCGGCTACGAGGCTTTGGTGCGCGTGAACTCCCAGTCGGGTAAGGGCGGAGTCGCCTACCTGCTGAAGGCGGATCACGCCCTCGATCTGCCACGCCGACTCCAGATCGAGTTCTCGGGTGTCGTGCAGGCGAAGACCGACACCGAGGGCGGCGAGGTGACGAGCGAGCAGATCTGGGAGGTCTTCCAGGACGAGTACCTGCCCGCGCCGTCGCACCGTCCGGAGGACAAGTGGGGTCGGTACGAGCTGCTGTCGACCCGCACGGCGAGCGACATGTCGGGTTCGGTCGAGCTGGACATCCGGATTCGCGTCGGTGACGAGGTCGAGGAGGCACGCGGCGTGGGCAACGGACCCATCGCCGCATTCCTCGAGGTCATGGCGGAGCAGGGCCACGACATCAAGCTGTACGACTACGTCGAGCACACCCTCTCGGAGGGTGGCGACGCACTCGCGGCCGCCTACGTGGAGTTGCAGGTGGGCGAGAAGCGCCTATGGGGTGTGGGCATCGATGGCGACATTTCCACCGCCTCGCTCAAGGCGGTCGTGTCGGCAGTGAACCGTGCCGTGCGCGCCGGCGCCGACGATCGAGAGCTGATCGAGGCATAGCCAGGCCCATCAGCTCACCCGCAAGTGTCGCGCGATCGCACTCTTGCTCGGTGCCGGAATCGGCGTGCGGCTCGGATCGATCGACCGGGGTGGAATCAGGACATAGTTCGCCCCGGTTCTTTCGACCCGCCATCCGGTGTTGTGCAGCAGCAGATGGTGGTGCTTGCAGAGAAGGACGCCATCTCGAAGATCGGTGCGTCCGCCCTCACTCCAGGGAGTGATGTGGTGTGCCTCGCACCAGGATGGTGGCCGTTCGCAGTTCATGAATCGACATCCGCCGTCCCGTGCGGCGAGGCCGACTCGTTGTCGCGGGGTGAATCGCCTCTGTTCAAGGCCCACATTGACCGCTTGCCCGTCGGTGTCGAACATCACGGGCACCATTCCTGCCTCGCAGATGTGGCGGTCGACGGTGTCGATGCTGATGGGTACGGTCTGGCCCTCGAGGTGACCGGCTCCGGCACGACGGGCGAGGTCGTGCTCGGTCACCAGCACCCGCACTGCCGGCCGATGGGCAGGAAGTACCGCTGAGTCGGCTTCGGTGCCGAGACGAACGAGTTCGACGAAGGAGTCGAGAGCGAGCTGTTCGGTGGACCGTTCGTCGCGGACCAGGTCTTCGCCCCGCGCAGAGGCCCCGGGATCGACGAACCGCGGGCCGCCCCGTCGCGGTGACGTGGCCCCGTCGTAGGCAGCAACGATGACGGCCGCCGATTCCGGGTCGAGGAGCCCGAAGAGTCGCGTCATCCCATCGCCTGCCGGCGACAGCCGCAGAAACCGTTGCTCGCGAAGATGCTGCTCGCGGTCGGCGATGCCGTGCTCGTCAAACTCCACGCGCACCTCGCGGGCTCTCGCCGCGAGCTTCTCCACCGACAGGACCGCCGCCTCGGAGATCAACGCGACGACCACCTCGCTCGGGGCCGCATCGCCCACGCCGGCTCGGATGGCATCCGCGGCATCCAGGCCCAGAGAGCCCGCCACGACGGCACTACCGAGCGCCGACTCAGGCGACAGGCTCCCGATCCGGACCAACATCTGCGCGTCACGAGCCGAACCACCGGTGATCCGTTGCACCAGCCGTTCCGCGGTGCGGGCTCCGAGTCGTTGCGCGAGCCCCTCGTGCCCCAGTTCTCGACGTGAGCGGAAGACGATTTCGGCCGCGACGACGGCGGACTGGGCATCCACCACCCGCCGTTCCGCCGCGAGAAAAAGCTGCGCGTCGAGCAGCGAGTTGTCGGGCAGCTCACGCACGGAGAGCGCGGTGAGGGTGGGGGAGGCCATGCCCCATTGTCTCAAGAATCGAACATATGTTCTAGTAGAAGATCTTCGGATTGGCTGCACTGTGGAGGAGAGGACGGCCAGGTCAGGAGGATGATCGCACCCCGCGCCGCAACGGCCGTTGCTCGGGCAGCGTCCAATGGAACAGCACCGCCAACACGCGCACCACGAACGTCAGCACCACGCAGACGATCGCCGCGAGAATCGCGGGCGCCCCGAGAGCCACGAACACCGCCAGGCTCGCCGCGCCCACCAGCGCCGCCACGGCATACAGCGATCCGACCTGCATCAGCGCGATCGGCACGCTCAGCAGCAAGTCCCGCAGAACTGACCCGCCGACTGCCGACACCGCGCCCACGAAGATCGCGGGAATCGCCGGGAGCCCACCGGAGAGCGCGGCGGTCGTCCCGATCGCCCCGAAGATGCCCAGGGTGAGGGCGTCGAGCGCGGTGATGAGCGGCTGGATGCGCGTGAAGATCCGTTGCAGCAGCATCCCGATCAGCGCACTGGCCGTGGCGACGGGCAGATACCAGTTCGAAAGCAGGGCTGTCGGAACCTGATTCAGCAGGATGTCACGGAGGAGGCCGCCACCGAACCCGGTCGCCACGCCGATGATGGCCACGCCGAGCAGGTCGAGTCGCCGATCCCGGAACTGCGCCGCGAACAGCGCACCCTGCAGGCTGCCGATCCCGACCGCCAGCAGGTTCGCCCAGAGCGGGATGACGTCGGCGATGCCGGCCGTCACATCGAGTGAGAAGCTCACAGCCGCTCGAAGAGTCCCGGGTAGTCGACGACAACCCCGTCGAGATCGACCGTAATCTCGCGGCTGAAGTCGCTGTCGAGCGATTCATAGAGGTAGAGGTCCTCGTCGAGACGCGTGTAGCGCTGCTCGTCCAGGTTCACCTCGAGGTCAGGAAATGAGACGTAGGCGGCCGTGACGTCGCCCTCATCGCCGACCGCGAGATCCAGTCGCCTGATCGGCAGCGTGTTGGTGAATGGCGTGATGGCGAGGTCGAGGTCGATGGCGTCGCTCAGGTCGGAACGCACGACTCCGTCGACCTCCCAGCCCCCGCGACCGTCGTACGTGATGAGCAGGGTTCTCTCGTCGGTCGCGGCTTCGAGGCGCAGCTGACGGAAGGTCCAGTCGCTCTCGCAGACGATCTCGTAGCTGTACCGCCCGCGCGCAGAATCGATGATGGATGTCGCGCGCACCATGCCGCCCTCTTCGACGCGGATCCGCTCGAGGCCGTCGTACTCGAGTCCTCGCCAGATGTAGTCCGCCATGGAGCTAGTTTGGCGCGCCGTCGGCCTTCATGCCCGGCGACCCCATCACCTTCGCGATGTCGATGAGGATCGCCACCCGCTCGGGATTCACCCCGGGCTGTCGGTAACGCTCGGCATACAGCGCCACTGCCTCCGCCACCGACTCGGCATCATCGAGCACGCGCCCGGTACCGATCAGGGTGATCCAGGTCGCTCCGTCGTACTGGCTGATCGTGGCGTGCTCGCGCAGTCGGATGTTGCGCACCTTCTGCGAGGACCCGCTCGCGATCACGCGCGCAACGCCATCCTTCACGGTGAACCCCACCGGGACCGCGTGCACCGTCCCGTCGGCGGCGAGCGTCGAGAGGGTGGCGAGGTGCCGTTCGGTGACGAACGTCTGGGCTCGATCGGTGAGTGTCAGCACCAGACAAGTCTGCTGCACATCCTGTTGGCGCATGCCTCGCTCAATCTGGGCGATTCCTCCAGCTCTTCCGGCTGTGGAGGACAAGAGCCTGGGAGACTGGACCAGCGGAGCGGCGCGACCACGCTCGTGCCGCGCAGCGGGCGCGCCGCAGTGGCGGCGGCGCGCGAAAGGAGACGCCATGCCGACGTATAGGGACGAAGCCGTCGTGCTGCGCACCCACAAGCTGGGTGAAGCCGACCGGATCGTCACGATGCTGAGCAGGCA
>JALYHS010000194.1 GCA_030776385.1 Actinomycetota bacterium | reverse complement strand
AGATTGTTCAGCAGCGCAGCCAGGTACGTGGCCAGACCCGTATCGACGCTGGCGACGGTGACGAGGAGCGCGAGACCGTAGATCCAACCCACCCACCAGCCGTAGGCGGGGCCGACGCTTCGCCTGCCGTACTGGTAGAGGGCCCCTGCCAGGGGGTAGTGGCTCCCCAGCTCTCCTAGGACGAGCGCGACGAGGAGCATGCAGCCGACGACCGGGAGCATCAGCCAGATGTAAGAGGGCCCGGCAGCTCCGGCCCCGAGCACGAACAGGGAGTAGACGCCCACCATCGGCGATAAGAACGAGAAGGCGATGCTGAAGTTGTCGAAGAGGCCGAGGACACGTCTCAGTTCCGGCCGGTAGCCGAGCGAGATGAGGCGCGAGTCCTCACCCGATGGGGTGTCAGCGGACCCGGTTGCCGCGGCGTCGGGACTGGCGGTGGGCATGAGGCTCCTTCATCGTTGAATCGAGCGAGGCAGGAACAGGCCCGGCTTCCTCGCCGAGACCGTCCCGCGTTGGGTGGTCAACCTATGGAGTTGAAGGTTTCTGCGAGTGCAACCTCGGCGCGGTGGGTGGTTCAGGCGAAGGCGCTGATGCCTGTGAGCGCGCGGCCGATCACGAGCTGGTGGATCTCGTCGGTTCCTTCGTAGGTCCGCACCGACTCCAGGTTGGCGAGATGCCGCATCACCGGGAAGCGATTGGTCACCCCGTCGCCGCCGAGCAACGCTCGTGCCGTTCTGGCGATGTCGAGGGCCGACCGCACGTTGTTCAACTTGCCCACGCTGATCTGTACCGGCGGAAGGGCGCCCCGCTCCTTCAAGCGCCCGAGATGGAGTGCGAGAAGGGTCCCCTTTTCGTACTCGACGAGCATGTCGGCGAGTTTTGCTTGCACGAGCTGGCGGCCGGCGATGGGGCCTCCGAACACGTTCCGCTCCCCCACGTGGGTGAGCGCCGCCTCGAGGCAAGCCCTCGCGGCTCCCATCGCACCCCAGACGATGCCGAAGCGCGCCTCGTTGAGACAACCGAAGGGACCGGAGAGCCCATGGGCCCCGGGGAGCATCGCGTCCTCGGGGACGCGGACGTCGTCCAGGGAGACGTCGCATTGCACTGACGCGCGCATCGAGAGCTTTCCTCCGATCGCGACCGCCGAGAATCCCGGTGCCGATGTCGGCACCACAAACCCTCGCACTCCCTCGTCCGTCGCGGCCCAGACGACGGCGATGTCTGCGATGGTTGCGAGACCGATCCATCGCTTCGCACCGGCGATGACCCAATCGGTGCCGTCACGACGGGCCCGCGTTCGCATGTCCCCAGGGTCGCTGCCGCCGTGTGGCTCTGTCAGTGCGAAGCAGCCGACGAGCCGCCCCGCTGCCATCTCGGGCAGCAGGCGGTTCTTCTGCTCCTCCGTTCCGTACTTTGCAATCGCGGACATCGCCAGTGAGCCCTGCACGGATACGAAGGTCCGCCAAGCGGAATCGATCGCCTCGAGCTCCAGGCACGTCGCTCCATACGCCACCGCGCCGGCGCCAGCGCAGCCGTACCCGGTGAGGTGCATTCCGAGGAACCCCTGCTTGCCGAATTCAGGGATCAGGTCCGCTCGGAATCGGGCGGCCTCGAAGTCGTCGTCGACCGTGGGCGCGATGTGCTGCGTCGCGAAGGCTCGTGCACGCTCGCCCCATTCCCGTTCCTCGGGCGTCAACAGCGACCCTGGGTCGAACACGGCTGCCAACATGGCTTGTCCTGTCACGGCGTCACTCTCGATCTCGTTCCCCTGCCTCGTCGAGCCATCGTGGGTTGACACTCGAGCCGAGACG
This sequence comes from Actinomycetota bacterium, assembly GCA_030776385.1. GTDB lineage: Bacteria > Actinomycetota > Actinomycetes > Actinomycetales > Microbacteriaceae > Lysinimonas. Next base: position 640 of record JALYHS010000194.1, on the reverse strand, counting down.
GGGCGGCGGCGTGCGGTAGGTCGGGGATGCATTCCGCACTCGGATGGGGTCGGCTGCCTGACGCGGGCCGTCGGGTTGCCCGACGACCATGGCAAGGCCGAGTTGCTCGGCGAGGGCGAAAGCCTCGCTCACGCTGTTCACCACGCCGGCGGGAACGCGCGCTTGGGTCAGACGCTCCTGCCATTCAGCTGCGGGCGCCTCGCTGAGGCGCCCCTCCAGCAGGTCGTACAGCAGAGCACGATTCTCGACACGAGACGGGTTGTCCACGAAGCGGGGGTCGGAGGCGAGGCCGGGGAGTCCGACGACGTGAGCGAGAGCACCGAACTGGACGTCGTTGCCGACCGCGATCGCGATTTCCCGATCCGCCGCTCGGAAGGTCTCGTAGGGCGCGATGCTCGGATGAACGTTTCCGCTGCGGACCGGCGATTCTCCGGTGGTGAGGGCGGCGGACGCGGCGTTGACGAGGCCGGCGAGCAGCGACGACATGAGGTCGACCTCAACTCGCTGCGGCGCGGCCATCTGTTCTCGCCGTCGGAGCGCGAGCAGGACTCCGCTGAATGCGTTCAGCCCCGTGAGGACGTCGACCAGCGCCACACCGACCTTCTGCGGAGGTCCGTTCCGGTCTCCCGTGATGCTCATG